>JBFMFP010000014.1:0-23460 GCA_040751885.1 Nanobdellota archaeon | reverse complement strand
GAAATCATAGAAAAGAAGGAAGAGGCGAAAAGAAATCTTAAGGAAAAGTTTATTTCTGCCCTAAAAGAAAGGCTTCCTGCTGAAAAATTTGGCCTTTTCTTTTCCGGCGGCATAGACAGCACGTTTATTGCTGCCGCCTGTAAAGTATTGGGAAAAAAACCCGGTAAAGATTTTATTTGTTATACGGTAGGATTTCAAGAAGATACTAAAGAGCCGGAAGATGTTCTTGAAGCTAAGAAAATTGCTAAAGAGCTTGGCTTTAAGCTAAAACACAGGATTTATAACTTAAATGAAGCTGAAGAGATCATTAAAAAAACAGTAAAGATACTTAAGAACGTAAAAAAAGCTGATGTAGTTAATGCTGGCGTGGGGGCAGTTGTCCTTGCGGCGATAGAATTAGGAAAGAAAGACAATTTAAGGTACTTTTTCAGCGGTTTGGGAAGCGAGGAAATCTTTGCTGGTTACGAAAGGCACGCGAAGGTAAAGAATGTTGCAGATGTTAATGAAGAATGCTGGCAGGGTTTAAAGAGCATGTGGGGCAGGGATTTAGTCAGGGATTTTCATTTGGCAAAGGAGCTGAATGTGGCAATAGCAACTCCTTTTTTGGATAAAGAACTGATTCGGTACACAATGACCATTCCGGGAGAATGGAAGATAAGAGATGATGTTAAAAAAGTGATTCTCAGGGAAGTTGCGGAAGAATTCCTGGGGAAGTTTGCCTGGAGAAAGAAAAAAGCTGCCCAGTATGGAAGTTGTTTTGACAAAGCGATAAGCAAGCTGGCGCGAAGGAACGGATTTAAGCTGAAGAAAGAATGGCTGGAAAAGCTGTGAAGCATTCTAATATTTTAGGTTTGCAGACGAAGAGAATAAGAAATAAGGAATGCAACTATCTCTTTTTGTAAACCATTGCCGATTCGCTGGTGAAACTTACTTTGTGCATCCTCAGAAGTTCTTCAAGGGTATATGATGCTTCAATAGGAATTTTTAATAATTCCCTGCTTATTAACTCTCCGCCTACGGTTTCTAAGACGCCTTTACTTCCCCTTCTTCCTTTCAGTGCATAGTATAACATCTTCTTTTGTGCATATGTAAGCCTTTTGAGAGAGTATTTTATAAAGACAAAGGTCCTAAAGCCAATACTTTGTGCGAGAGATTGTTTTTTTATCAAACGATAGCCTTCTGCAATGATACCCTGCCGAGCCAGAAAATTGGCATCAAATAAGTCGTCAATATCTATTGCTTTGACATCTATGGAAGAAAAAAATTTTTCAAGACTTTCTTTCAACCCTTGGGCGAGCGACAGCTTTCTGTCTACACCTGTCTTTTTTGATAAAATAATTGCGAGATCAACATCTCGGGCATCTTCTTTTCCACGCACAGCAGAGCCATAGGCTATAACATCCCAGACTTCAGCATTATTTCTCGCAAAGTTTTTAATTGCTGATATTAATTTCTGCGATTTTCGCAACTTTGTTAACATCTCGTTCAATGACCTCCACTACTTCTTTTGAAATCTTTAAGCGGTAGCTGTCCTGATAAATAGGGAAATCTTTATCCATCATCCTGTAAAGTTCAGGATATTTCTCTTTAAGAATTCTGAATCTTTCAGTATGATTGCTCGGAATAAACCCTTCTTTTTTAAGATAAATAAGTCCGTGGCTACTGCCAAAGCCTTAAAGAATAAAGTGGTTGCAGAGTTGTATGATGCGTCTTCTTTTGCTTTTTTAGCGTTTTTTACAAATTCATTCACGTTTTCTAATAGCGTATTTTCCGGCTCCATTTACACTAAGTAACCAATACTTAATATTTAAGCTTTTTGGTTACTTTTTGTAACCAGCTACGATTTTGATTATTTTTGATTATTAATTACCTGATTATTGGTTACTTTAAGTAACGCGGTTAAGCGGCTGGCAGCGGGAGTAAGAGATAAGAAACATCATCTCAAATGTATCTCTAAAACATCCTTATCCATTAAAACATGGTTTAACATGAATCTCTGTCCGGGGAATTTGGCTGAGCTGCCCCAAATTCGGGCAAACTTGAATTTTCTGACGAAATCTTTATGCAGCTTGTCACAAACATCTTTGATGGTAGAATTTCTTTTGATGATTAAAGGCTCTTTCAGGTCTGCTTCTTTATGCGGCTCTTTCATATAAATTCTGATAAAATCTAATTTTTGAAAAATAAGTTCCTTAAGCGGCTCAATGTTAATGTTCTGCTCGGCAGAAACGGCTATATCAGCATTTATTTCCTTTTTAACCGTTGAAATAGTGTTGGCATCGGCAAGGTCAATTTTTGTTATGCAGGTTATTGCCGGGAGATATTTTTTATTTCCTTCTATACAGTCAATAAAGTCATCAATGTCAATGACGCTTCTGATCAGGACGTCGGCATTGATTATTTTGTATTCCCTGAGAATTTTTTTAAGCGTTTCATCTTCCAGGTCTATAGGCACGGTTTTTCCTACCAGTATCCCGCCAAAGGATTTTTTCTTGATGTAAACTTCCGGCCTGCTTCTGTTGACGCGGATTTGTGAATCCCAGACTTCTTTGGCAATGGCCGGGTAATGCTCAGGATGGTTGACGTCAACAAGAATAATAACCATGTCCGCATTTCTTATTACTGCCAGAACTTCTTTGCCCCTTCCTCTTCCTGATGCTGCTCCGGCAACAATTCCCGGTACATCCAAAATCTGGAGCTTTGTCTGCTTGTATTCCATTATTCCCGGAATAACTGATAGTGTCGTGAAATCATATGCACCCACGGCAGAGTCTGCAGAAGTAAGCTTATTGAGGAGAGTAGATTTGCCTGCCGAAGGAAACCCCAGCAAAAGAACGGTGGCATCTCCGGATTTTCTGACGGTATAGCCGTATTCTGAGCGGCCTACTTTTTTGCCAGATCTTGATTCCTGTTTTTCTTTTAACTGGGCAATTTTGGCTTTAACTATGCCGATATGCCCCTGAGTAGCTTTGTTGTATTTTGTTTTTTTCAGCTCGTCTTCAAATTCTTTTATTTTTTTAAGATAGTCGGCCATGGCTGTTAGTGAAAATTAAGCAATATTTATAAATAAAACTAATGGTTTTAAACATTAAACATAACATTAAACATAACATTAAACATAACATTAAACATAAGTAGAGGCTTTAGATGGCTGGTGGAGTTGTAGAAACAACAGGATATTTTATTCAGGAAGCAGCCGTAGGGATAGTTATTCTACTGGTCGGGTTTGGCCTGGGAGTGCTGGCAAAAAAATTTCTTTACAAAATTCTGCAGGAGACAACTCTTAATAAAGCTATGAGCAGGATGAGCATAACTGCTGATATGGAGAAAATAATCAGCTCAGTAGTTTCATATGTTATTTACCTTGTGACCATAATTATTTTTTTAGATTACCTTTCCATACGCTCGGTGGTTCTTTATCTGCTTGCCGGAGCTGTACTGGCACTGCTGGTTGCGACAATTGTTCTCGGGCTTAAAGATATCATTCCTAATTTAATTGCCTGGCTGATTCTGCAGAAAAATGGTAGCCTAGAAGAAGGGAGAACCGTTGAAGTTAGGGAAATCTCCGGTGTGATTAAAAGGACGGGATGCCTGGAAACAGAAATAAAGACGAATAGGGGGGATATTCTTCACGTGCCCAATGCTTTTTTTTTGAAGCATAAATTTAAGATTTTAAAGATAAAAGTAAGAGGGAAAAATTAGTGAGAAAGAAAAATTAATTTTAAGAGGGCTGCGGGAAGAGAGTTTTTTTGAATTTTTTCCGTTTACTCCTTCTTCAGTTCTTTAACAACTTCCTGCTGCAGACTTTCAAGATTTTTTCTCAGCCGCTCTTCCTGCTCTTCCAGCTTCTTGATGCGGATTTCAGCAACTTCTTTTTTTTCTTTCAGTTCCTTGGCCAGAGTTTCTTTAGGAGCGGCAACCATAATGTTTCCCACGATGTGATAAGC
The DNA here is from genome assembly GCA_040751885.1 of Nanobdellota archaeon. Lineage (GTDB taxonomy): Archaea > Nanobdellota > Nanobdellia > Woesearchaeales > GW2011-AR9 > JBFMFP01. Next base: position 19,513 of record JBFMFP010000014.1, on the reverse strand, counting down.
TTTTTTGGTGCTTTCCAGGCCGCTCAGTGCAGAATTTATTTCTTCCAGCTGCGATTCAATCTGCTGCTTTTGCATGAGCAGGCTCTGGATATTTTGCTGCAACAACTGCAGCTGGTTTATTTTGTTAGAACTCATTTTAACAGTTAGATATGTCTGATATGTCCCGTTTTTATCTAGCTTTTACTTTAACAACTACATGGCGATCTTTATAAAGCATTTTTCCGCCGCAGTAAGGGCACCTTATTTTAACTTTGGTATGCTCATCTTCTATTTTTTTTCCGCAATCAAAACAGATGTAGTACATTTTTTATTTTAGGGAGTGTATGATTTTCCCGCCAGTTTAGTCTTGCATTTGATGCACTGCCAGATGCCCGCAGCTATTCTTTTAATCCCGAACTTGTTGCAGAACGGGCATTTGTGCTTAGCCCTCTGCTCTATTTCAATCAGTGCAAACTTGTTTTTAAGCCTGCGTCCATACCTCGCTCCAAATCTTTTTGTGGGCATTTTGAAGTTAATTTTTGGGAGATGTTGATTAATGGATGCTAATTAATGGATGTTAATAAATCATAAATGGAATCATAAATGGGGCTGCCCGGACTTTCATAAATGTCACGATTTTTCTTTGTGGAAGCATTCTCCCCGAGCAAAGCGAGGGTTCGCCTCCCAAGTGGCGTGACACTTGTTTTGAACCGGGGTTCAGCGGTTTCTTGCTTTTAGACCCAAACCGCTAGTGATAGATGCCCGAAAGGCAATTTTGAAATGAGCTGCATCATAATTTACCTTCTCTTTACCTTCTCCAGGCTACACTACAGCCCCTTAGGTTTATTTATAAATGTTGTGTTTATTTGTATGTGCATAGCACCTTCGAAATCTTCGACGTGACAATCGAAGGAGCTGCGTCCCCGGGGCTTCCCCCCGCGACGCTCTTGATACCATTATCGAAAGGATTTCGACCTAATGGTGCTATGCACATACGTTTATTTCTCTCTTTTTTATTTGCGTTTTAAAAGGTTTGTGGTTTATTTTGAGAAAAAAAATCAACGTTTGCCAAATCAACGTTTGCTTGACGAGTTTAAGAGGGTTTATTTTAATATTACCAATTCTTTGTCTGCAGCGGTTAAAATTCTCGTTTTTCCCCTAAAGAGAAGAGTGTCTTCTATCCTTAACCCGAATTTGTTGGGAAAATAAATCCCCGGCTCTATGGTGAAGACATTCTTTTCCATAACAGCATCGTTTTCTTCAGGCAAAAAAGAAGGCTTTTCGTGGATATCAAGGCCAAGGCCGTGCCCTAGATTATGAATAAAGTGTGATGAGTACTTGCCCAGAAGTGTCTTTGCTTCCTTGCCCAGGGTGAAAAACTTCTTCCCTAAAGAAATCTCTTCAATAAGCTTTGTTTGCGTGTTTAAAAGAAGGTTATAAAGCTCTTTTTCTTTTTGGCTGGGTTTTCCAATGTAGAGCATTCGTGACATGTCTGAGCAGTAGTTTTGGTAACAGGCGCCAAAATCAAGGAGAAGAAAGCCGTTTTTAAGTTTGCTATTAGAAGTCTGGTGATGGGGAATTGCTGAATTTTTTCCACAGGCAACAATTATCGGGAAGGCTAACTCAGCGTTCTTTTCGTAAATGAATTTCTCCAGAAAGAAAGCAACGTCTTTTTCGGTTTTAAATCTTGAGTTTTTTAACGAAAAGCTGTCAATTAAGCTGTTGCTGTCAATTAGGCTGTTAAAAGCTTTGGTAGTAATTTTACAGGCCCGGGCTATTTTTTCAGCTTCTTCAGGAGTTTTCTGCAGGCGTAATTGCTTTAATTTGCTGGAAATGTCTGTAAACCTTGCTTTGGGAAACTTTTTTTTAAGCTCTTCATAACTGCGCAGGGTAATTTTTTCCTTGTTTATGCCGATTTTTTTAATGTCTTTATAATCAATTTTACCTAACCAGTTTTTAGGCAGCTTTTCTGTCTGGATATGCTTAATCTGCGGCTTAAGATCCAGATGCGATAGATAGAAGTTAGCCTTGTGCGGAGAGATAAATAAGGCTGCTTTTGACGGTCTTACCTGCGTAAAATAAGTTATGTTTGAATCCGGAGAAAGAAAGCAGGTTAAGTCTATTTCCTCTTCAGCCAGATAGTTTTGGAAAGGTTTTAGTTTCATCTTTCCAGGTAAATTTCCATGCTTATTAAATATTTCTTGGCATTGTTGGTTTGGATACATTCTGTTGGCGGTTTTTATAGCAGAAATCATATTCTTTCACATTTCCAGTATCTACGCAAGTGGCCATAGAGAAAACGCCGCCTTGGCCGCGGGGCTCGCCCCGCTTTTGCTTCTGTCATCGCTCCAGACCCACTTCTTTATTGAAAGAGCGGGTAACTATACTTCCGTGCAGAGCAATGTATCCGCTCGCCCCGCCTCTTGGCCTAGGCGGCGGCGTTTTCTTTACTTGCAGGAGTACATATTTCCCCAAAACAATTATAAACCTTAAAAATAACGTTTGGACATGGAAAAGGCGCTGCTGCCTAACGGCTTAACAGTCTTTTATAAGAAAAAAAGCGGGAATTCTGTGGTTGTAGAGGTTATGGTCAAAACAGGCAGCAATTATGAAAACAAAGCTGAGCGGGGCCTTTCCCATTTCCTTGAGCACATGCTTTTTGAGGGAACGAAAAACAGGCCGACAAACAGGGAGATTTCCAATGAGATTGAAAAAGTGGGGGGAGATTTTAATGCCTATACTTCCAATGAAAGGACTTGTTTTTATATTAAAGTGCTGAAGAAACATTTTTCTTTGGCCATAGATGTTTTAGCTGATGTTCTGCAGAATGCCTTGTTTGAAGAAAAAGAGATTGCCAAGGAAAAAAATGTGGTTATAAATGAAATTAATATGATTAATGACGAGCCAAAATATTACCAATGGGTATTGCTGTTGAAAAGCCTGTTCAAAAGGCATCCCTGCAGGTATCCCACCTACGGCAGCAAGGAAGTGATTAGGCGGTTTAAGAGAGAGAAATTATTGTCTTTTTTCAGCAAATATTATCTTCCTGACAACATGGTTGTTTCAATAGTCGGCGATGCGGGCAGGTGGAGGGAAGAGCTTGTGAAGAGATTCCCTGCCCGCAAAAAGGGAAGGAGAGCAAGGATTTCTGTTGCTGAGCCGCCTTTAAGCAGAAATATTTTCATCAGGAAGAAAAAGAATATTATTAACACTTATGTAGCTCTCGGATTTAAAACCGTGCCCCGCAACCATAAAGATTCCTACGTTTTGGATGTGATTAACGGCATTCTCGGCCGGGGGCAGAGCGGAAAGATGTTTACCGAGATCCGCAGTAAGAAAGGGTTAGCTTATGATGTGGGCACGCAGAACGTTTCCGAGCGGGATTTTGGCTATTTTGCAGTTTACGCAACGATAGACAGGAGCAATTTTGCTTTGGTCAAAAGCCTGGCTTTAAAAGTGCTGGAGAGCCTGAAGAGCATTACGGAAAAAGAGCTGAAAGAAGCCCAAGATTACATAGAAGGTGATTATCTTCTGGAAATGGAAGATTCACAGAAAGTAGCTGATCAGATGTTATATTGGGAGTTAGCCGGCGGAGTTAAGCTCATGGATGAGTACGTAAAAAACATCCAGAAAGTCTCCCTTGCTGATGTAAAGAGAGTAGCAGGAATTTATTTCAAGAATTATGCTTTGGTGAAACTGGAAGGGAAATAGTCTTACTTTTGTTCCTAATTTTTCATCATTTAACCTGATAACTCTCTACCGTTTCCTTCAGCTTCCTTGCTTGTGGATTCTTTTGGAAGTATTCGTTGATAGGAGCAAGGATTTTATTTAGATGCACGCTCACCGCATTTTTTAAGTCTAAGGGATGCACTTTCCCGGCAATGTAAGCATCTTCAAGTTCTTTATAGCTTTTGAAAGAAACATTCCCGCCAAATTTTGCCGGCCTTTCCATAGTAAGTTGGTCAAACTTTTCAAAAATAATATATCTGCAATATTCCAGGACAGGATTTTCCTGTGCCTGTTTTTCAGGGCAATAAGCTTTTCTCATCTTCCTGCCGATTTCTTCTTCTGAATCGGTCATAAAGATGGCTGAATCAGGTCGGGATTTGGACATTTTCAGAGCTATGGCCCTTTCCAGAGCATCTTCCGTTTCCGGGGGCGCGTTTAGGCCCATAAGCATGTGGTGGTGTACAGCAACCGGTTTCCAGAAACCTAGTGCAGGGGCAAGCTCCCGAGCCAAGATATTTACTTTCCTTTGGTCCATGCCCAGCTGGCAGATATCCGCTTTTAGGTGAAAGATGTCAGCTGCCTGCATACAGGGATAAAAGATCTGTGAAGCCTGTAATGTTTCTTTTTCGCTTCTGCCCATGATTTGTGTTGTCCTTAAAACTCTGTTTAATGTAGTATGCCTGGCAATCTGCATGACTGTTTTCCAGTACTCGCGGCTGTTAAGCAGCTTGCTGGCCCAGACGAACTCAACGTTTTTAGTCTTCAGCCCGCAGGCTTTCCAGACTTCAATGAGATATTTGCCCACCGTTTGTATTTTATCCAGATCCCCGCCCATTTTGTTGTTTGCCCAGGCATGCCAGTCAGCGATAAGCATCTTAAACTTAATCCCGGCTTTGGTGAGCTTGTTAATGTTAATTGCACGGATAACTCCCTGGGCAATGTGTGGATTTCCGCTGGGCTCAAAGCCATCGTAAGCAAGAGGATTTTTCTTTTTCTTAAGAAGTTCAATGAGGTCTTCTTCTGTAATGATTTCCTCTCCGACTTCTTTTATTAATGCTAATCTCTCTTCCAGCTTCATCAGCAATAGAAATAAAGAGATAGTTTAAATATTTAACTTAGAGAAAATTATTTAAAGACAGAACATCAGGTCATTTAAGGATAGAACATTAGAGAAAATTAAGAACAACTTTAGTAATCATAGGCTTCATCCTGAAAAGTTGTACTAAGATCTTTCTTTAGCGATCTTCTTGACAGCAGCCGGCGGATGTAAAAAATGAGCCGACCGCCCACCGCAACCATTATAAATCTTTTCCTTTTCATTCCCGGCATGGTTTCAAACGGAAGTAATGGTGCACAGAAAACAGCAGAAGAGCTGGCTAAGAAACAAAAAGAGATTTCCATAGCTGAATTTTTTGAGAAGAACAGGCATTTGCTCGGTTTTGACAATCCTAGAAAAGCCCTCCTTACTACCATAAAAGAAGCTGTTGACAATTCTTTAGATGCCTGTGAAGAAGCACGTATCCTGCCGGAAATAAACGTGGAATTAGTCCAGCTGGGAGAAGCCAAGCCCTTGGGAGAAACGAGGTTTAGAATCGTAATTGAAGATAACGGCCCGGGCATTGTTCGTGAACAAATTCCTAAAATCTTCGCTAAGCTGCTTTACGGCTCAAAGTTTCACAAATTAGCCCAGTCGCGTGGACAGCAGGGCATAGGAATCTCTGCTGCTGTTCTTTACGGCCAACTAACGTCAGGAAAGCCGGCAACTATTCTTTCCAAGACGGGAAAAAACAAAAAAACCTATCAATTCAAATTAAAAATAAACACGCAAACCAATAATCCAGACGTTCTTGAGCAGGAAGAAGCCCAATGGCCTGACAAAGAGCACGGCACGAAAATTGAAATAGATTTAGATGGAGCTTACTTAAAAGGGCGCCAGTCAGTAGATGAATATTTGAAGCAGACAGCAATTGTTAATCCCCACGCAACGATCATTTACACCAATCCTGAAGCCAAACAAACTATTTTTTCCAGAGCAACAAACGAGCTTCCGCCCGAGCCCAAAGAAATACAGCCGCATCCTTACGGGGTAGAGTTAGGAAGATTAATCAAAATGCTTGAGCTTACCCAGACAAGGACTTTACAGCAGTTCCTGAGCAAAGAGTTTTCAAGAGTCGGTGTAGGAACGGCAAAGGAAATATGCCAAAATGCTGCCCTGCTTCCCAATACTAAACCGAAAGATTTTAGTCGGGACATGGCCGAAAGCCTTTACAATGGCATCCAAAAAACCAAAATAATGTCTCCGCCTACAGACTGCTTAAGCCCGATAGGGGAGGAGTTGCTGGAAAAAAGCCTGAAAAAAGAAATCAATGCTGAGTTTTATACTGCTGTTACCAGACCTATATTTGTTTACCGCGGAAACCCTTTCCAGATAGAAGTAGGCATCGCTTATGGGGGAGAGCAGCCTAAAGAAGAGCTTGCTGCCCTGCTCAGATTTGCCAACAAGGTGCCCCTGCTTTACCAGCAGGGAGCCTGTGCATTTACTAAATCAGTCATCACAACTAACTGGAAACCTTACGGATTACAGCAGAGCCAGGGCAGTCTGCCTTCCGGACCGGTAACCATTTTGCTGCACATAGCTTCTGTCTGGGTGCCTTTTACTTCCGAATCAAAAGAAGCCTTAACTCATTATCCGGAAATAATCAAAGAAATAAAATTAGCCCTGCAGGAAGCAGGAAGAAAGCTACAGGCTTACGTCAACAAGAAAGTAAGGGTGCAAAGCCAGCTGGAAAGAGCTAACATGTTTGATAATTACATCCCCGAAGTGGCTGATGCCCTAGCGCGCTTAACTGGGGAAGACAAAGAAAAATTAATCAAAAAGCTGAAAGAGATGATTAAAAAAGAAGATATCCAGCAGAAGATTGAGGAAATGGAAAAATTGAAAGGAGATGTAGAAGAGGAAACAAAGGCAGCCGAAAAGAGTGGTGAAGAAGATTAAGAATTAAATGTTAAAATCAAAGATTAAGAATCGAATGTTAAAAGAATCGAACGTTGAAATCAAAGATACCAAAATGCTCAAAAAACAAAGATAAAATGGCAAAAACGACAAAGAAAAAAACTGAAAAAAAAGACGATAAATCCACGAATAGCAGATTAAGCGCTTATAACTCTGTGGAGCAATTCGGCCACCATCACAGCACAGACAGCAACGGCTTAAACAAAAGAAAGAAGGCGCCGGAAGACGAGCTTGTGGACCTGGGAAAAAGCATTGTTAAAGACATCCAGAAAGGTGAGAATCCCAAAATTGAATTGTCCGTAAGAGGATTAAGCAATGTCATTTATGATAAAGAAGCAAAAACCCTCTCTTTAGGAGAGAAAACTGCCCAGCGTTTCTTCTTTAACGTAGCCCATGCTAAGAAATTCCTGCAAACGGTAGAGATAGCTTCAATCTGTAAAAACCTGCTTGATGCCAACAAGCATGCCAGTTTAAGGGACGTGTTCTACATGGCCAAAAGAACCATTCCCAATACCAAAACGAATGTTGTTGACGAGCAAAAAGAATCCGATAAAGCCATTGAAGATTTAGAACTGATAACTGATTTCCCCCGGGAATACCTGCACGTTAATGCCAACAAAATGGGCTCGGTGGCAGGAAAAGTCATCATTGAAGATTCCGGTGATGTAATTGACTGGTCCAAATTAGGTTCAGGAGGATGGTCCGTTCCCAGCAATGTTGAAAAGATCAAATTCAAAAAAGTTGACGCTAAATATGTTGTCTACATGGAAAAAGCTGCCGTCTGGGAAAGATTGCACGAAGACCGTTTCTGGGCCAGGCAAAACTGCATCATTATGTCCTCGCAGGGGCAGACTACACGAGGAATAAGGAGGCTGCTGCAGAGACTAAGCAACGAGCACAACTTACCCATTTACGTTCTGGCCGACAATGACCCCTGGGGATGGTATATTTACTCGGTTATCAAATACGGCTCCATAAGCTTAGCGCACATGGCTGAAGAGATGGCTATTCCCACGGTTAAATTCATCGGAATAACCTGTGACGATGTGGTTAACTATGACCTAAAAAAACACTTTATTAAGCTGACGGAACAGGACATTTCCCGGATCAAGCAGATGCAGAATTACGAATGGTTCGCTAAAAACAAAGCCTGGCAGAGGCAGTTCAAAATGATGAAGGAATTTGGTGCAAAAGTAGAAATACAGGCTCTAAGCTCAAAGGGAATTACATTCATTTCCGACAGGTATTTGCCGGAGAAAATAAAAAAAGGAGAATTTCTGGATTGATTCTTTATGTTTAAGAAGTCAGATGTAAAAGGCTAACTGGCGAGGTGTAAAAGGCTAACTGACGAAATGTTTAAAAGTTCCCTGCAGTTCTTTAAAAGAGTGGGCCCGTAGCCTAGCCTGGATAGGGCACCAAAGCAATGTGCAAGCCTTCTAAGCTGGGGGTCGAGGGTTCAAAGCAAATGGATGTCACTATCAGGATTAAGCAGATGCGAAATCCTCCGCCTCCAAAAGGAGACGTTCATCTTCCCCGAGCATAGCGAGGGTTTGCCTTTCAAATGGCGTGACATTTGTGGAAGTCCCTCCGGGCCCATTTAAACTCTTCTAACAACAAGCCTAACAGCAAGCTAAAATAAGTTCAGCCCCCCGTTTTAAAGACCAATATCCCTACAGCCAAATAACCGCTACAAAAAGGATAAGCTTAAATATTTCAACCGCTCCCGACACCTGCGCTTAAATTACCATTAAAAGCCACTTAAACTACTACTTAAAAAGGTGAGAAAAATGGGTGAAAACATAGATATTCGCCGCGTACGCACTTGTGAAAAGTGCAAGGCTGTAGTGCCTCTGGATAAAGTCAAGTTATTTCCCAAAAATAAAGAGAAAAATATAAACATGGTTGTCTGCGCTGCCTGCTGCGAGCAACTTAAAAAAACTGAACAACAGGGTCCACCAGCCACTCCCGTTAAAAATGTTCCGCAATCCAAACCAAAAATATTCCGCTGTACTCGATGTAACTATACTTTTCGTGTAGACATGGCCAAAGTAGGCGTGCTCCACAATCTCTCCTGTCCCTACTGCGGAAAAGCGGACCGACTTGAAAAAAGTAGTTAAAAATGCTTTACATCCACAAGTTAAGCGACCTGACACCTAAATCCGCAGAGCTGGAAAGCGTTTATCTGGTCAGGGATATCCGCAACAAAAGAAAATTTCCTCTCCGGCCGGGGGATTTAGACACAGAGCTGGCAGAATTTCTTATTGCTCCTTCAGATTTGGAAGCGATGAAAGAAGCACAAGCTTCAATCTTTTTAGTAAGAGAATTTGTCAAGCGAATCATGCAGGAGAATAACCCCTTATTTGAAGCAGTCAACATGGAAAGAACGTCAGGCATCCTTGATGAAATAAGCTTACCGTTGCAAAAAAACCAGCAATTTGCTGAAAAAACGTCTTTATGGCAGGATGTAATTTCATCCCAATTTACTGGCGCGGTAAATTCTATCCCTAACCTGCGTACAGAGGCTGAAAAACAGCAGACCAATGCCATCTTCCAAAACCTGTTCAGCAAAATCCTGCGCAATGAGCAGTTCGGTTTTGCCTTTCAGGACATCGTCAATGAAGCTCATACCACCCGCATACAGCAATTAGATGAAGGTATGGAAAAAGGCTTCCTTTTTCACATTTCCCTGGAAGAAGAACTGACTAAAGCAAGCTTTGAAGCTATAAAAAGCCGGATACCCTCTGAAATACTTCAAAGAGTTGATGATCAGCATCAGCACATCAAAACTATCCGCAGGGGCATTGAGCGGGCTTATGGAAGCAACAAAAGGCTGGTGAATCTGGCCGTCGTTATGTATTCTTACATCAGGTGGGCACAGAAAGGGTAGGCAGAAATTGAAAAGTATTTCAAAGTATTTCTAGAAAATTATATAAATAATTCTCATTCATTAAGACTACAAGCGCCCGTAGCCAAGCGGCTAAGGCAATCGCCTGCAGATCCGCTAGGATGAGCCGCCGAATAAGGTCAAATAAAATGACGGCAATGAAGAGAAGACAGCGATCATTCGAGGGTTCAAGTTGTGCTTTGCGCAAGAGAATCCCTCCGGGCGCTTCTTATTTTCACTTTTTTATGAACTATTTCCTAGGGTATATATGATTTAAAATTTACTTTTTTATCGAGAGTTAAGAATATCTAAAAGGTTATTAAGATTCTTGACCATCGTCATAAAAATGACCACAATATTAGGAATTAAAACCAGCGGAGACGAGGAAGGCATTGTCCTTGCTGCGGATTCCCAGATGACTTTTGGTCCGCTAAAATCAGAAATTTCCAAGATCTGGACCGATAAGCACCATGCTGTTGGTCATGCCGGCAATGCTGACAAATATCTTGACAGTTTTTTCAGCTACCTTTCCGGAAACCGGGACTTCCGAAGCTTTTTGAAATTTGTGTTTGGAGAAAAAAGAAAACCGCAGCTTCAGGAACTGCTCCTATCTTTTAGCCAACCTTCACGCCAAGTCAGGAAAAGAATGTTGGAGTTAACAGGAAGCAAAGCAGAGCCTAAATCCAAAGTGGAAGAAATAGTCAGAGACGGTTTAAGGGGAGAGGGGCGAAATCTAGAGAATGAAACAGATAGATTCTTTACAGCATTGCTGCGTAATATTTCGGATCAATCCCACCCTATAGAGAAGGCCATTAGACGCGGGTACTTTGAGGAGTTTGGGATCTTAAATGGATTTTACACCAAGCGCTGTGAATTAGAAAATGTGGAATCTGAAGCAACAGAATTGCTTGTCGCTACAAACGTTGGCACTCCTGGCTTATACAGAGTAAACCCTTTTGGAGTGGTTGAACCGGCTCCGGAAGCAGAAGAATTTGAATATTTATGTTTAGGAAGCGGCTCAGATATCGTCATAGAATATTTATCGAAGAGATGAAATACGAAGAAGACACTTATATAAAATCAAGAATACCGGAAGGATTAAAGCTGGATAATATCACTATTCGCACTGCTTGTGCGCTGGCCATTGGCGCGCTAAAAAAAGCTGCCGCAAGGGACAAAGAAAGCGGCGGTCCTATAGAAGTGATTACGGTCAGGAGAAATAAAATTACTTCTTACCGGGATATACTTAGAAAAAATCTTCAGGAAACGGAATACAAGACCTATGACACTATTCTTGCTCAGGAAAGTGCTGCAACACCAACAGAAGAGGCTGGCGAATAAGTTTATTCATTTTTTCTGGTCAAAAAGTCAAATTTACACCAAAATATCCGAAACAGTTAAAATAGCGGACTTCTTTCCATATTACATGCCCAAAAAATCCATCTCTTCCTTAGAACTGGCTGCACTAGTAAATGAACTGCAATTCCTGAACAAGGGAAAAATCTCACAAATATACCACCGGGAAAAAGAAGAATTGCTGCTGCAGTTACATGTGCCCGGAGCAGAAAAACGCTTCCTTAAAATAATTCCCGGAAAATACCTTTGTTTGACTGAGAAAAAAGAAGCTCCAGTGAAGCCGTCTGGATTCTGCATGCTGTTAAGAAAATACTTGGATAACGCTTTCTTTAAAAAAATCTACCAGAAAGATGCTGAAAGGATTGTGGTCTTTGAATTGGAGAAAAAAGAGAAATATTTCTTAATAGTGGAATTGTTTTCTAAGGGCAATATCATTTTAACCGATGATAAGTATATTGTAATCGGCGCGCTGGAATCAAAAGTATGGAAAGATCGAGTTATCAAGCCAAAAGAAAAATATATATTTCCCGCACAGGGAGTTAACTGGAAGGAAATAATTGATAAAGAATTGATTGGAATCCTTAAAAAAAGTGAGAAAAAAAATCTGGCTACTTCTTTAGCTACGGAAATAGGCCTGGGCGGATTATATGCTGAAGAAGTCTGCAAGGTTAATGAAATCAATTTTAAGAAAGCGCCTAAGGAAACTACTAATGATGAAGCCAAACTGATAATTAAAACAATCCAATATTTTCTTAAAAAAATAGAAAAGCCGCAAGGGCATATTTATGAAGAAGAGATTACCCCCTTTCCTTTGGCGGATAGAAAAACAAAAAAAATTACCAAGACTTTTAATGAAGCAATTGATACGTTAAAACCGCTGGAAATTGCTTCTCCTTATGAAAAAAAAATAAAAACTTTGGAAAAGACCATTTCCCAGCAGGAAGAAGCTATTAATACTCTTCAGAGGAATATTGAGTTGAATTCAAAAAAAGGGGAATTGATTTACGAGAAATATGTTCCTTTGCATAAATTGCTGGAAATTGTCAAAGAAATGAGAAAAACCAAGGAGTGGAATGAAATTGCCGAAGAGCTGAAGAAAGAAAGAAAAATAAAAAAGATTGATTTAAAAAATAAGAGTGTGCTCATTGATTTTTAACCGTAAAATTTAGATTTTAACCGACGCAATGATTTTAACCAGCGCAATAATATTATTAGAAACCTTACTTAACAACATATAAAAGCTTATAAATTGGTTTCATCATAAAGCTCCATGCCAACTCTTAATCTCATGCTTCTTAATTTTAAGTCCTTTTTTTCCCAATAAAGTTTTTTCCCCGATAAAGATTAGTTTAATTTAAACCATTCCTACCAGCAGAAGCGGTGCTCGTTGTACATTCCAAAACAGTAGTCAAACCATTAAAATGGGATTTATCCAAGAGCTCATAGAAGTACTTAAGAATCTGGAATTTTTTAAAGTAGTTTATGAATACCAGCAGGGCCTGCATTTTCGTGGCGGAAGATTACTTTCGGTAAGAAAACGCTATTCGCCAAGAGAAGAAGAGGCCTTTAAAATAGAAGAAAAAAATGTTCCGGAGAGATGGAAATATGCTTTGCCTTTTTTGGCGCCAGCAATGCCAGAAGGATATCGGAGAAGTTTCTGGACGGGAATGCCGCTCTGTGAAGAAAGATTCGAAAGAACCAAAATTCATTCGCAGGGATGGTATGTAATATTTCCTTTTCTTGACTCTTTTATCACCGACAGCATACAGCAGAGAGTTCTTAATCTGGGAGATGTAAATATGCTAACAGCAGAAGGAGAAAACCTTACTCTGAGCTGTAAGGTACGCTATCAGGTAGAAAGACTGGACTTGGCTTGCATGGCTGTTCACGATTACGAGCAAAGCTTGAATGACCATATCTTAGGAATTCTGGTTAAATATGCCTTAGGTAAACCAAAAGACTTCTGGATAAACACCAAAAACATCTCCGGATTAGAAAGAGAAGTAAGAGATAAACTTAGACCATTGGTCACGGGTAAATGGGGCTTAAGGATACATGAATTCTACATCAATGAGGTAGCCTTAACACAGGTGCATAAATTATATGGAGCATCTGCAGACAGAATACCCCTTATTCCAACAGCTACTGTTCCGCCAGCATCTTTAGAACAGATAATAGGATGAGAAGATTAGGGTGAAAAGATTAAAAGGAAGCGGTTTAGATGCATTAACTACCAAAAAAAATCACCATCCACAAATCTTTCTCTTTCAGTAAATTGCAACTCCAGAGTGGTTAAATAGGTTAAGATTTATATATAAGTTCTTTATTCAGAAGCCTATGGGCATAGAAATAGTTTTTTACGGGGGTGCAGGAGACCATTCTAAAGGAGAATTAGGGGGCGTGCAGTGCCTGGTTAATAAGGAATTCCTAATAGATTTCGGACAACCGCCTGACCGAAGCAGTGAATTTTACGGCTTTCCTTACAAGTCAAAGCCTTTTCTTTCTCTGGACGTCCTCCAGAGGCTGGGCTTGTATCCAAAAATTGCAGGTCTTTATCGCCATGATTATGAACATCATAGAGGCAATAAAAGCCTTGGAAAATGCCCCTTAAAAGGTCTGGCAGTAACCCATCCACATTACGACCATATCGGAGGAATTCCTCTTCTTAGGCATGACTTGCCCATTTACATGCACGAAAAAGCTGCACAGGTAGCCCTGGCATGGCAGCACACCAGCGGAATTACCAACAACCAATTCATTGGCTTAGTCAATCAACTCTTGCTTACAAATGATAAATATGGCAGAGCTAAATTTGCTGATGGTTTGGAAGCAATAATTCCCCGGGACATCAGAACTTTTGGTGATGAGGAAATCTTTGAATTAGGTTCCTTTAAAATTACTGCCTACCCAGTTGATCACTCCACTCCCGGCTCTTGTGGTTTTATCCTCGATACTCCGGTTGGAAAAATAGGCTGGAGCGGCGATATCCGGAAAAGAGGAAGGCACCCTGAAAGAACGCAACATTTTATTGAAGCCTTGAAAGAGCAGGGAATAAAATATCTGTTCTGGGAAGGTTCATTGTTGCATTTTGAGCATGAAGGAAGCGAAAAAGAAGTTAGAAGAAAAATAGCAGAACTAATTCAAGGCAGGGCTTTGGTAGGGATAGCTTATCCGCCTAGGGATTTTGAAAGGATTGCCACTCTTTACGAAGCAGCCAAAGATACGGGAAGAATGCTCGTAGTTTCACCAGCCCAGGCTTTAGGATTAAAGTTGCTTAATGGTATGGACGGATATCCAAAACTGGATTGGAAATATATAGGGGTTCTTCTCCAGCGCAAGAATAAAGGAATCATTGATAAAGACGAATTTGCCGATGATAAACTTATGGAGCTGATTGAAAGGGACTATTTCCACTATGAAAGAGATTTCCTAAAGAAGGACAAATGGCAGGCTTCTGATGGGGAAGGAAATAAAAAAGGACACCAGTCTAAAGTGCAGAGAGTTTCCATTGAGGAGCTAAAAAGACATCAAGAGCAGTTTATTGTCTATATGCCCCTTGCCAACATGCCGGAAATGCTGGAAGAAATTCAACCAGCAGCGAATAGTATTTTTATCCGCTCCCATCCAGCTCCCTGGACTCCTGAAATGGAAGAAATGGAGAAGCGCCAAATTAACCTTCTAAGGACTTTTGGGATGGACGACGGCCCTAGGCTTGATTATTTAACTCCTTACACCAATAATGGTGGAAATTGGAGAAATATGCATCAGGTACATGTAGCCGGACATTTGAACCGCCGGGAAACTAGGGAGATACTGCAACAATTTAATTGCACCATCATTCCTTTTCACTGCCTCAATCCAGAGGATTTTGTAAAAGATGTAGCTGGGCATACCAAAGTAATAATTCCTGAAAGAGGCCAGCCTTTATATTTGGATTAAAATGGGAGCTATTGATGATTTATTACAGGACGGAGAAGAAATCGACAACCGCAGAAGGGATGCTTTAGAAGTCATTACCGAAGGAGATTTAAAAGCTTATTTTCGCTGTCCTTATTCTTATTATTTAAGGAAACATGTTGGATTAAGCAAAATACCTCTCCATGGCTTTGCCCTGCAGGCGCTGCTTTTTGAGCAGGCCAGAAGAATGTTGTTTAACTTAAGAGATCCAAATATTGGCAGGATAGTGCCCTTTCAAATCTGGGCTGGTCCAGAAACCAAACCTGCTCAAGAGATGAATACTGAAGAGCTAGAGCAGTATCTGGCAGTTGATAAATTGGGCGGATTCTTAACCGGAAAATTCCAAGCCATAACTGCAAATGGCTCTTTTGGAGAAAGGCCCTTGGTTTGGAGTTTCGGAATGCAAATACCTGCTAACTGGGAAGACATCAGACTGCAAAGAAGCGTAAAAACCAACCCTCTTTATGTAGGAGGAAACAGATATCGTAAGTTTGTATTAAATCAAGGCGCACCTATTTTAGGCTGCATTAACTTAGAAAAGGGCTTTACCTTTGAAGGAAACACCTTCAGCGTCAAATTTCCAGAGCTCAGGAAAGGAATGTACATTGATGATCCTGCCTTATGGAGTTTTAATACTGACTTTCCTGACGAGGAAAATAGAAGCGATATTAACCGCAGCGTATTAGTTACTCTCAGGATCCTAGGCTATTGCACTTTAGCTCATCAGCATTTATTCCACCGCTTAAAATGGGGTGTGGATGAAAATTTAGCCGAAACTTGGGGAGGAGGGGAAAAATACCTTGATAAAAAAGTTACTTATCGGCATTTTAATGCTACCCAGGACCAGACAACTGCCACCAGCAGGAGCGATGCCGACTTGGATGGCCTAAGAAGGGCCGTAGAGAGGTTTAAGGAAGGAATAGCCCGTGAGCAATTTCTTCCTGATTTCAGGCGCTGCTCTTCCTGCTCTTACAATACTTTGGGATTAAATGAAAAATTAGTTTGTGATGAATTAGCCCGTTGCGGAAAAAAAATAAAACCTGCTGCACCGGCCTATTACTTTAATCCTCAAGCCTTTAGCATCGAAGTCAAAAAAGAACAGGACAAAATAACTTTAACAGGAGTTCTCAATAGGGACAGCAAATCAAGAAACAGTAAATTATTATCTAGAAGCATTGCTAACTACGAACTGCACTTTTTGGAAGGAGTTTGCACTTCCCGCTACTGGAATGAGTACGCCAGAGGTTTTGGCTTTGAAGAAAAAATGCTTGCTGAAGCAGATAGGCAATTACAAGAGCAAGCAGACAGTTTAGGAAGAACTGTTGTCCATGAAATAAATTTTAAGCGGGATTTTGCCTTTGCCGGACAGAAGAAAATTGAAGCAACCTTGCGGCAATTAGGTTATCAGCAAAATAAAAAGGAATATTATCCACACGTAGACCGTCCGCATGTAGAACATTAAGGCTTCGGGGGATAAAGAATACTTGGATTTATTAGTAGATTATAAAAAAGAGGATATTGAGAATCTGAAAGGGGTGATGGATTGGGTTTACAGAGAGCTAAGCACTTCCATAAAATTAACTGCACTATAAACAACTACGTGCTCCTTTAAGATATTTTGGTACAAGGGTTTGCTCTGATTCTTCTGGAAACTACTGCTTGTTTCAATTTTTAAAGATAATTCACTGTCTAAAGTTACAAAGACTTCTCTTATTCTTTCAACTTCTTTTTTTAGCTCTTCACGGATTGTAATAACTCTTGCCAGGCAGGCAGACTTAATCTAACTCCTACTAAAATATTTAAATAAAAACAAAACACCATAACCTTAATGATTCGCAACTCTTTCCTTTTCTTAGAGAAAATAAGCAGAAAAAAAGAAAAAAATATTTGGAAGCAGGGAATTAAACACTGGCAGGATTTTCTGCAAACTGAAAAAATCTCCGGAGTTTCCAAACAAAAAAAATATTATTATGAGCGAAAAATAAAGGAAGCCCAGCAAGCTCTTCTTGACAACGACTCTTCTTATTTTATGAGTAAGTTGCCTAAAAAAGAAATGTGGAGATTATACAATTCGTTCAAAGAAGAGTGCTGTTTTCTGGACGTGGAAGTAGACTCGCAGGGAAAAATCATTCTTGTTGGAATATCCGATAATCACAGCACAAAACAATTTGTAAAATGCATAAATTTAGATAAAGCGCCCGTTGAAAGGGAATTAAATAAATACAAATTGCTCATTACCTTTAATGGCTCGGCATTTGACCTGCCTAAATTAAAAAAAGAGTTAAAAGTGGAAATAAACATCCCGCATATTGACTTAAAGCCGCTATGTATAACTCTAGGTCTCAAAGGCGGGCTGAAAGAAATTGAAAAAATACTAAACTTACACAGGCCAGCTCATCTGTACGGTAATCCGGTAGAGCTATGGAAAGCTTTTCATGCTTCCCGCGACAGGGAATGGCTGGAACTTTTATTAAACTACAACAAAGAAGATGTAGAGAATCTCCAGAGAATAATGGAATATACTTACAAAAAAGCAGTAGAAGAGCTACAGAAAGGCCCATTGGAAGAAAAGGGTGGGAAAAAAATCCATTAGCAAGTAAAGTACAAAAAACACAAAAACTTATAAAGCAAAAAAACAAGCTTCTTGTTATGACTAAAAACAATACCTTTAACGCTGCTGATGTTACTCCCTGGGAAGTGAAAGGAAAAATTGATTACAACCGCTTGCTCAAAGAATTTGGACTCCAGCCGCTGCCAAGCATTCCTGCAGCTCTGAAAAAAAATCTTCTTTTCAGAAGAGGAATTATTTTTGCCCAGCGTGATTTCTCCCGCATAGCCGAAGCTGTAGAAAACAAAAAGCCCTTTGTAATGATGACTGGCCTGATGCCTTCGGGAAAATTCCATTTTGGCCATAAAATACTTGCCGAGCAAATAATATTTTATCAGTCCCTAGGTGCAAAAATATATTTGGCCGTTGCCGACCTTGAAGCCTATCTTACAAGAACCACTCTCCTGAAAGAGCTGGAGGAAACTGCAATTGATGAATACTTAACCAATTACATCGCTCTGGGATTAAAACCGGAAAGCTGTGATTTTTACTTCCAGTCCCGCCGCTCGAAAGAAGGAGAAAAATCCAATGCTTACTACCGTTTAGCCAATATGCTTTCCAAACATGTAACCTTTAATGAATTCAAAGCAATTTATGGAGAGATTAGCCCGGGTAAAATGTCTTCAGCATTATTGCAGGCAGCAGATATGCTTCATGCACAGCTGCCGGAATTTGAGCACAAGCCTGTTCCAGTAATTGTGCCTGTGGGCGCAGATCAGGATCCGCACCTAAGGCTGGCAAGGGATGTTTCCCAGCGCATTAAACAGTTCAATTTCCTCCAGTTAAGCTCTACCTGTCACAAATTCATGCCTGCACTGAACGGAGACAAAATGTCTTCTTCTGATCCGACCTCATTTATTGCCCTGACCGACACTCCTGAAGAAGCAGCAAGAAAAATAAAAAAATACGCCTTTTCCGGCGGGCAGCCGACAATTGAAGAGCACCGCAGGAAAGGGGGTAATCCTGATGTAGATGTTGCTTTCCAGATGCTTAGATTCGGGCTGGAGCCGGACGATAAAAAACTGCAGAAGATTTACGAAAACTACAAATCCGGAAAGCTGCTTACAGGAGAACTAAAACAAATCTGCATTAAAAAATTAAGTGCTTTCCTTAAAGAGCACCAAGAAAAAAGGAAAAAAGCCCAAAAGCTGGTAAATAAGTTTTTAAACTAAGTACTTTTATTAGGGCCTTAACTTTTATTAGAACCTTAAAGAGATAATGTAAAAAAAGAGGTGATTGGACTTATGGCCGCCAAAAGAACTTTTAAAAAGAAAACTCAAAAAAATTTTAAGAAGAGTAAGATTTCCAAATCAAATCCAGACACAAAATCAACGGCTTTAAAACCTAAAGCCCGGCAGAAATGGCATGCTGCTCCCTTGAAAGGAAGCTTTATGGTTTTGTCAATCCTGGGCTTTTTGATTTCTGCGTATCTCGTCAGTAACATCAGCTACAAAATAGCCTTCATGCTCATCTTTGCAGCAATGTTTGTAGCCTCAATTATCAGCATGACCAAAGCCCCCATGATAAGCAAATAAAAGCGCAAATAAAAGCAAACCAATCTCATGAAAGATCGTAAATGATTTTTATTTGAATTTTTTTATTTAAATTTTACATCAAACTTTTCCTTAGCCCTGCTCTCCTTCCAGTAGACTAAATGCGAGGCGCGCTTTTCAAAAAGGGCAATAGCAAGCTTTATCCTGTTTTCATCGGTATTGATGCTGTTCTTTATGACCATTGCTTTGGCATCGCCCAAACATTCGTCCATGAGCTTAAAATTCTCCTTTCTGCATTCTTCTTCTACTTTTGCTTCTTCTTCCGGCGTAAGGGTTATTTCTTCCCAAACAGGAAAATTAGTGCCGGATACAGTTCTGGGGAAAGTTTTTGAAAAAGCCATTTTTATCTCCTCCTCCTCCATATCCTCCAAATTAAACTCGATCACTTTTTTTCTTATTTCTTTTCTTAATTTTCTTTTGATTTTATTATTTTT
>JBFMFP010000134.1:0-1712 GCA_040751885.1 Nanobdellota archaeon | reverse complement strand
ACCAGACATCAGACATCAGTCCCTCAGTATAAATAATAGAGTCCGTTCTAAAATAACAATTGAATGCATTATTTTTAAGCGTTGCTCCGTGCACGGATACCGTTTTGTCTATGATGCAAGACATCATACATCAGTCTGGTACTGCATTAGCTTACGAGTCCAAATTGGCACTTGGATGCCGTATAAGAGAATTATACTCGACAGCTAATCTGGCACGGAGCTGTTTTAACGCTTAAAAATTAAAACTATGGCTAAAGGTAAAACAAAAAAAGAATCTGTAAAACAGATTTCACGATTAGCAGTCATTAATCCCTTTGTTGCAGGGATCGATGTTTCTGACATTGAAATGATGGTGGCTTATCCCATCGATCATGAGCTTTTGGAAGTACGGGCTTTTGGCACCTTCACCCAAGATCTTCACGAGATTGCAATGACACTGAAAAACAATAGAATTACTTCTGTGGCAATGGAAAGCACCGGAGTATATTGGGTGTCTCTTTTCCTGTTGTTACAGGAAGAAGGTCTTGAGGTTTTACTGGTTAATGCCAAGCATGTGAAAAATGTTACCGGCAGAAAAGATGACGAAAGCGATGCCGAGTGGATACAAAAATTACACAGTTGTGGGTTACTGAGCCCAAGCTTTCAGCCTGATAATATAACCCGTACACTACGAAGCCTGGTGCGTCACCGAAAGAACCTGGTACAAACATCAACAACTTACCTGAACAGAATGCAGAAGGCTTTGGAATTGATGAATATCAAGCTGCACACTGTTATTAGCGATATAGACGGAAAGACTGGCATTACAATCATTGAAGCTATACTCGCAGGTGAAAGAAATCCTGAAAAATTGGCAAGTCTGAAAAACAGTCGAATAAAAGTAAGTCATCAGATTCTTGTTAAATCATTGGAAGGATACTGGACTCCTGAACATTTATTTGAATTAAAACAGTGCTATCAGATGTATTGCATGCACAAAAATTTAATCAAAGAATGTGATCTGGAAATAGAAAAGCAATTAAGTATACTTATAGCTTCAACCAATCAAGGAGAATTAAAATGTCTTCCAGAAATAAAACGAAAAATTAATTATAAAACTAAACTTCCTTTTAATGCAACTGCCTATCTAAAGAATATTTTTGAAGTAGATGTTACGGAGATTGTTGGCATTAGTGAGCTGAGCGCGTTGACTATTTTATCGGAAGTTGGAACGGATATGACAAAATGGAAAACTGACCGTCATTTTACCTCCTGGCTTGGACTGGCACCCAATACAAAAATATCAGGAGGCAAAATAATAAGCAGCAGGATAAAGAAAAAGAAACACTATGCTGGACAGGCTTTTCGAATGGCAGCCAATGGATTATCCAACAGTAAAAGCCCATTAGGTGACTATTACCGAAGAATTAAATCTAAGGCTGGTCCAGCAAAAGCAGTTGTTGCTACAGCCAGAAAACTTGCTGTAATCTGGTACAAAATGATCAGTAATAAAACAAAATTCAATCCCACTGAGTTAATAGAATATCAAGAAAGGTATAAACAAAAGAAAATCAGTAATTTAAAGAAAAAATTACAACTTCTCGAAGCAGCGTGAGTGATTTGTTACATAAGAGACATTAGACAAATCTTTGTGGTACATTGTGTCTTCTTACCTTTGTGGTTTTAAAAAACCAGATACATAAGAGACAAGATACAACAATACGCCGGGTTCT
>JBFMFP010000133.1:0-1736 GCA_040751885.1 Nanobdellota archaeon | reverse complement strand
TACCCCCTGAAATTGCCTATTAGCCATTTTCAGTTTAAAAAAGTTGTCTAATACTTAGAAAATGCGGGAAAACGCCATTTTTTGCTATAACAAAATGTTGAATTCCCGAGTGAAAATATGTATATTTTAACCCAAAATATAGTTCTGATACAAGTTTCACAATTAGTGAATGTTTTATCATATGGGAAAAGGACTACAAAAAATCACATTTTCCTTCGGGGAAGAAGGCCTAACTTATTTTGCTGGATTTCCAATAATTCATCAATTTGTAAAATCTTTACAATTAAAATATTTTTTCCAGCGATATCTCAACCTTTCACACCGCAATACTTATTATCATTGGGCGGATCTTCTTTTATCCCATTTTTATTTTACTATTGCTGGCATAGAACGATTAGACCATCTGACAACCTTGAAACACAATGGATTGTTACCACCACTGACTGGACTACATCGTCTTCCCGGTACCAGAGCAATGAGAGATTTTTTGTTTGGTTTAACTTCACAGGATCTAATTCAAATAGAAAGAGCACACGATTTTATCAGACAAAAGATGTTTCAATATCCCAATACATTAACTACATCTATTGTGGATTTCGATTCCAGTGTTCTTACGGTATACGGTCATCAAGAACAAGCAGAAGTTGGCTACAATCCAGGTCACAGAGGCAACCGTTCTTATCGGCCAATATTTGGGATAGAGGGTCATCTAAAAGTCAGTCTTGCAGGAGAATTACGTCCAGGAAATATTTCAGACAAAACAGAGCCTGTTCCATTTATCAAAACTGCATTACAAAAGATACCTTCTACTATTCCGATTTCACGGGTACGTACTCGTATGGATTGTGGGTTTTACTGTTGGCCAGTAGTAAACTTTCTGGACCAAAAATGTTATGGTTATGTTATAGTAGCACAAATGACAAAACCCCTGAAATCAGCGATAGTAGGATTAAAATATCGGATTTTCAATCACAAAGAGAAATCAGCAGTAACAGAATTTTCCTACCAACCATATGGGTGGAAACAACCACATCGTTTTATAGCAATACGATATACTTTACCACCAGAACCAGAAACTCTCCAGAGAACTCTTTTTACCTTAGACCGATACCAGTATCAGGTATTTGTGACCAATTTAGATTTAGAACCAGAGAATGTTTTACATTTCTACAATGGCCGCACAGGATTAGAAATAAATATCAAAGAGCTAAAATACGATTTTTTTCTATCAAAAATCCCCACTCGGAAATTTTTATCAAATCAAGCACACCTGAAACTTTTACTTCTGAATTACGATTTATTCCGTTGGTTTCAGATGTCATGTTTACCACAACAATTTCAATCCAAAACACTCAAATGGATTCGTCGCAATCTTTTAATAATTCCAGGAAAATTTGTTACACCTGGGAACCAAAATGTATTAAGATTCCCAAAAAGTTTTACTCAGCAACATCTGTTTCAGCAAATATACAACAATGCCAAAAAAGTAAAGTCATTACTGAAATAAGTCAATTTGTCAAAGAACCTTGTAGGTGCTACGAGGAGAACGTAACAAAAAATGGCGTTTTCCCGCATTTTCTAAGTTATATACTTTTTCCTTCATAAAATTAGTAAAATTATATATTGAAAAATGCGTTTTTCACGCATTTTTCAGGTAAAGACCTGTTTCTACGTAACTACATAACAGGTTTAAAGTCCTGTTTCTACATTTTTTAACTGATTCATCACATTATTGA
>JBFMFP010000132.1:0-1837 GCA_040751885.1 Nanobdellota archaeon | reverse complement strand
AATATGTTTTATAAAGATAGAAACTTCTTTCATATGATTTTTACCTCTTCGCTCAGAATTCTCTCTTTTAGCAAGGGATTAATCCCTTTGTAGGTTAATAAATCAACATTCTTCTTCAATTTTTTTTGAGCTCTATTTCTAGCCCTATTAAATCAAGAAGACTAAACTTTCTACTCTTAGAAAAGCTTTCTATGCCCCTTTTGATGAAAACTGTAAAGAATTCTTAGAGCGTTCCCAAATCTTTCAAGTTGATTAGGGTTACTCCTGGTTCTTTGATTTTGTTTCGAAAAGATTTAGCGAAAAGGATATAGTATTCTTCTCTCTCTTGATTATGCCATGGTACGTGTTGTGCTTTCTTACGCAACTGGCTTAAAACGGAATGAGCGTCAACTTTTTCCTGCCATTTACATTCTCCAAACATAATTTGCTTCGTCTTTCCATTTAAAGCGACCAAATCAATTTCAATTTCTTTTCTTTCATTTTCTTCCCTGCGATGTCCCCACCAGGTGCCCGCCGTTTCAAAGAAAAAGGGCAATTTTTTATTATAATTAAGCTTTTCCAGGACTTCTTGGCAAAAGACTTCATATCTCTTTCCAAAAAAGTCATTTTTCTGTTTGTTAATTAGCTCTTCAATAAATGCAAACTTTTTCTGCTCATAATAATTCCTATTTCTGAAAATGAACCGGAACCAGAACAGAAAGAAATTATCCGAGATAATATACCGGCCTTTTTTACTTCGGTTGGGATCTTCAGTCACGGGCAGGCGATAAGAAATGGCTTTCACCAGTTCTTTAAGATCTATCAAATAGGGTGAGAGGGAGGTTTCTTCCACTTTTACCCAGCCGGACATCTCTTTTTTAGTGTTCTTTCCCATCCCGATAGCATTAAGAATCTCATAATAAGTGCGGTGTTCCCGGCCAAAGGACTCTATTAGCGTATCTTTAACTTCATCACGCAGAGGAGCAAATTCCCTTACTATTAATTTTCTCACTGCTTCTTCAAAAGAGCGCACTTTGTATTTTTCCATAAGCTTATAATAATAAATTATTCCCCCAAAGAGAAAATAAAGCTTTAGCTGCTCTTCAAAGGTTCTGATTCCTAACCCCTTTAGGATCTCTTTAATTTCGGCGAAGGTGAAAGGCTCCAGATAAAGGATATTGTCGGCCCTTTTAAACAGGGGGGCCCCCTCTTCCACAAAAATCTTTTTAATCATTCCTACACTGGAGCCGGTAATTATTAGGAAAGCTTTACTTTTTTTCGCTTTGATATCCCAATTTTTTTGGAATTGATTAATGATGGAAGGATTTATTTTCAGAAAACGCTGAAACTCATCAAAAACAAAGGTGGCAGGCTCTTTCTTGGAGAGATCGAATAACAGCAGGAGAAAGTCATCAAAGCTTTTGACTTCTTTGAGGTATTCCGGAATGAATAACTTCAGTTCTTCCATAAATTCTTTGATTAAAATGTTTTCACTTTTTTTATCGTCAACAAAAAAATAAAACCCCCTTTTTGTCTCTTTTAAATGCTGGAGAGCCAGCTCAGTTTTCCCTATCCGGCGCTTTCCGGTAACAACCAAAAAAGAGGGCCGGTAACTGCTTAAGGTTTGAAACTCTTTCAGTTCCGCTTCACGGTCGTAAAACTTCATTTTGATTATTTTTATAATCATTATAATTATAACTATATAAACTTTTCCAAAATTTAATTTTCCATCGCAACATTTATAAATAATTATTCTTTCTTAGTGATAAATTACTACTTGTGGGGGCTTATGAAAATGAAAAATACTCTTGAAAATACTCTTAAAAAAGCTTTTTATGCTCTTGGTTTAGTTGCTGCT
>JBFMFP010000131.1:0-1866 GCA_040751885.1 Nanobdellota archaeon | reverse complement strand
ACGCTTAAATATGGATATAGAGCAACAATTACGGATAAGAAAAATAATCATCAGTGGACGTTATTTGTCCCGCTCAAACCGAAACAACAGAAGATTCTGGATGCAGTTGGGTGTAGTGTATAAAAATGGTTAAAAATTTAGGTATATAATGGACAATTTTTACTGCTTTACGTAAATTCTTCAAAGGCTCTTTTCCTTTCTCAATTTCAGCCAAATCTTTAAGTAATTCCTCAACATATTTATACTCCGCAGCAGCCCAGTCGATAGCCAGAACTAAATTTTTACTTAATTTCTTTACTTCTTTTTTAGGCATAGTTATTATGAGTTATAAATCTCTTCTTCTTTAACTTCTATCTTCTGCTTATTTTCTTAACCACATCTTTAACCGCAAGCAACTGCTCTGCACCAGAACTCATCTCTTTCAGCAAAACTTTTCCTTTCTTTAATTCTTCTTCGCCGATAATCACCACATAAGGAATCTCCAGAGAGCCGGCATATTCCAAATTCTTGCTGACGCCTTTTTTTCCCAAAGAAAAGTCCACAGGAATCTCATTCTCGCGCAATTGCTGCACGATTTTAAGCGATTCGTTGATCGTATTAATGGGAATAACATAAACTTTTGCCGGGGTTCTTTTTCCAAGAGTTTCTTTTTCTTTTGCTTCTTTCTCTTTTAATGCTTCCATCAGCGGAACTATACCAAAGGCAACGCCCACCGCCGGAATTTCTCTTTCGCCACCCATAAACTTGCCAATCATATCGTCCCATCTTCCCCCGCCAGCAAGCGCAGAAGTAACCCTTCCTTTCTTTAAATAGACTTCAAAAACCGTTCCGGTGTAATAAGCAAGTCCTCTAGCCAAAGATACATCAAACACAGCTGATTTTATGCCCATCTGCTTTAAATAAGAAAATAATTCTTCCAATTCGGCGATTCCTTCCTTGCCCTCTGCAGAGATAACTTTCTTCTTTAGTTCTCCTAAGGCCATGTTTTTTTTAACGAAATCAAACAACTTCTTGACCTGCTCTCTTTTATAGCCGCGTTCATCCAGCTCTTTAATAACTCCATCACGGCCTATTTTCCCCATTTTGTCAATGGAAATTAAAGCATTTCCCTTATCCGTTATCCCCGCCTGCTCCAGAATTCCGTTAAGCAGTTTTCGATTGTTTACTTTAACAACCACATCTAACTTTAATTTGTTGAATACTTCGCGCATTAGGGCGATTATTTCTACATCGGCAAGCATTGATTTTGTTCCCACGGTATCAACATCACACTGCCAGAACTGCCTTACGCGGCCTAATTTTATAGGGCCATCTCTAAATACAGGACCCATTTCATACCTTTTGAAAGGCAGCTTTAAAGTTGGATTCATAGCTACATATCTGGCTAAAGAGGTAGTTAACTCAAAGCGCAAGCCTAAATCTCTTCCGCCCTGGTCTTTTAAACGAAAAGTTTCCTTAAGAACATCGCTGCTTTCCCCGGCAGCAAATTTCGCCGTTAAAGTTTCGTATCTTTCAATAATGGGCGTTTCCAAAGGCGCAAAACCATATAATTCAAAGGTTTCTTTTAGAACAGCAACTACTTTATTCATGAGGATTTTCTCCTGCGGAGGGAGATCTCTTACCCCTTTGGCAGTTTGCAGTTCCATTTTTAAAAGGCCCCCATTTAATTTACTCTATTTAAATTGTCTTTAATATTTTATATATAACTCTCTTTTGTTTTATATATCTATCTTCTTTCTGTAATACTTTACCTTTCTGAAGCGACGATTTGATGCATAAACAGAAGTGGGTTCTGCTTCTGTAGTTTTGCCGTTTCTACAACAGAAAGCAGAACTTCCAATATCTCCGCTCCCCTATCACTTCTGT
>JBFMFP010000130.1:0-1874 GCA_040751885.1 Nanobdellota archaeon | reverse complement strand
GTGCTGATAGGAGCGTGTCTGAACGCCACTGCTCATCCTTCCAAGGGACAGAAAGTATTAAATATGAGGTGATATTTAAAGTATAACAACAACACAACAGTGGTGAGTAAGGGAAAGATTTTTCCTTTATTCATCAAAGAATTCTCATAGGAGCGTGGTGCGAACGAAGTGAGCAAGTAAGCCGAAGACGAGCCAAATACAACAAGGGCGGGCTTTTAGTAAATTTTATAAAATAGCTACTATTTTTATATTCTATAATGGAAAGAATAGTATTAGTTGATTTTGCTGGAACCCTCGTTAAAGCTGAAATGATAGAGGAAGCTAATGTTTTTAGAGCTAACGTTCTTCAAAAATCTTTGCCAACAAAAGAGCAACACGCAGATCCTGAATCATTCTATAAAGTTAATAGGGAATTTGTTGAGAAACTTGTTGGATTAAAATCTGATGCAAGAGTAAAATATAGAGAGAATGATTTAGACTTTATGGAACTTTCTGGTGTTGATGTTCAAAATCAGATTTCAACAAATTTATTTCAGATCGGGACGTATATGGTTGCGAAAAAATATGGCAAAGATATTGTTCCAGAAGGATTAATTGAACAATTACAAAGAGTGAAGGATTTAGGCTATAAATTAGCGATAGTTTCAGGAGTAAGAACCGATATCATTTCAGGTATGTTGCAGATTGCTGGAATTCCGTTTGAATTTGATTATATCTATGGACAACCACCAAAGCTTGGAGTTGAAAATCAGGAAACTGATGTTGAAGAATTGAAAAGTAAAGGCAAAATTGAATATTCTTTAGGAGACAAATTTAGCGATTTAGAAAGAGGAAAAATTGACGGTTGTAAATCTATTTTTGTGAAATGGGGACATCCAAGCGGTGGTGAAGAAGACTTTGCAGATTATTCTATTAATAATCCAAAAGAGTTGGAGGATATAATCAAATGAAACCAATAATCGCTGTTGATTTTGATGGTGCTTTGTTGCAATCAAGACCATTTAATGAAGCACATAAAAGATGGTTTTATGTAATGTCTGTTTTATTGAAAGATGATTCAATTAATGAATATGCTGGTTTGGAAGATTATTTTGATAAGATTCATGAAGTGATGGAAAGATATTTGGGTGATGTTGATCATGAAACGAGAGTTAAATTCGCACGAAATTTATTCTCAATGGCAACAATCGCAGAAGTAACAAAGGAGGATTTAGTTGGAGATTTTGCTGATTATTTGAAACGATTAAAAGGAAAATATAGGTTAGCATTGATTACTTCTGCTCCTGAAGCTTCAGTTGAACCGATTCTACATAAGGTTGGATGTTCTGATCTGTTTGATATACTTTACAAAAGTCCGATGGGAAGACATCCAAACAAGAGAGAATTATTTGAAGAATTCATTAAGGAACATGGAAAACCAACATTTTATGTTGGAAATGGAGATAAAGACATTACAAGTTGTAAAGAACTAGGAATTCCAGCAATTTCTGTTAATTGGGTTTCTCAAGGAGAAGTAAAAGGGGATTACGACGTCCAGAGGGTTCCAGAGTTAGAAGCGATTATAAAATAAAAGCCCGCCCCTAAAAGTTTTACATTCTTAACATTCTCAAGCTCGTCGTAGGCTTATTGCACATAACGATGTTAACTTCCCCCGACTTTATGTCGGGGTCGGAGCGTTAGCGACGAAGTTTTTTATGACCGTGCAGAGAGACTGGTGCCGTTCGTAGGGGGTGGTTTTTCCGTGAGAGTAACTTGTGAGTGGTAACTTAACCGAAAGCTTTATATAGTACCTATCATTTAGGCTCTAAAATAGGAGGTAACTCAACATGACAGAATGGACAGATATCAGCGAACAATTACCTGTACTTCATAGA
>JBFMFP010000129.1:0-1917 GCA_040751885.1 Nanobdellota archaeon | reverse complement strand
AATTGCTATCGCTGCGCTAAAGACAAATAACCCACAAAAAATTAGATTTATTAAGGGATTATTAAAAACCCTTGCATCTCGTCGGTAGACTATTTTCCATCTTTTGCCATATTTTGTTAATTTTGGTAAAACCTTAAAAATTTCTCCGACGAGCATATTTTTTACTCACTTATCAAAGAACCAGCCTAAAATGTTGTCTCCGACGATATCTTATATTCGACCTGAAAAACGGCTATAAACACTGTTTTTTTGACACTCATCGTCGGAACGATGGGAAATTCTATTTGCAAATTCACTCAGATTAAAGGTTTGACCTTTGAAATCGTTCTTTGAATTCTGAAAAACAGATCCTGCTGTGGATACTGTTTTGGAAGCCACAAAATATTTCGGTTGCCATACTTCACCCACTCTGCTGGTAACCACCAGAGTTCTCTGCGGAGTGTTGAAATATTCCAGTTTTGAACTTCTTCTGGCAGACATAGATACTGGAAAGCCAGAACCAGATCGTATGCCCAAAGTATCATTTCCATATAGGTTGCATTTGCCCGGAAACTTTTGGTTGGAATTTGAGCCATAAAGAAAGAATCCTTGAATTCCCGAAGTAAAAGTTCCTGAAAACCCCTGTCGCAGTAGAAACGCCAGACTCCTTCCGGTGTAAGTTCTAAATTGGTGACGAATGTTCTGCGGTAAACATATTTTTTGAAAGTAAAAAGGCTTCTTTGAACTTCTTCTGGTTCCAGTTCTTTTGGACGTCTGATGGCAATAAAACGATGTTCTTTTTTGAAACTTGCAACTGGAAAGGTGAACTCCGTTGCTTCCCAACCTTCTGCAAATTCGTGATAGTGGGAAGATACAATTCGTGCCTTCAGTGATTTGTGCATTCTGGCTACGATGGCATAACCAATATTTTCTTCGTCTAATGGAACGACAATCTCTTTGCCATAAAAAGAAGAATCCAAACGTGTGCGAATTCTGGAAGATGCTATAGTATTGGGTAGTTTTTCTATAATCGGCTCTAAAAATATCCATGCTCCCTTTGCAGGATGAATATTCCCACTTCTTAATTCCATTGATAGAGAGAATCCAGTTCTTCCTTCGGAAGAAATAAGTGGTGCATATGAACGTTTCCCACGGTATCTGGGATTGTAACCCATTTCCGCTGCTTGTTGATGTCCAAAGACAGTCAGCACTGTCATGTCCGCATCTATGATTGCAGAATAAAGTAGTCCAAGACGATTAAAGATCTCGGCTCGGAATCTGTCGTGAGATCGTTGAAGACTTTGAAGATTTTGTAAATTGAATCTCCAAAGAAAAGTTCTTAGAGTATCCCGATGAGGAAAATCCGGTAAACCAAGAAGAGGTGGAATGAACCCATTGGAAATGAGTGATTGAGTGTTTTCTATTCTTCCAATGCCAGCAACAATAGCGAATATGTGGGCAAGAAAAAGGTCTACTGGATGATATAGTTTGTAATAATATTCGGGCCATTGTACGGAGCGTTGAAGATAGCGTCTTAACCCTAATGATTTGCAAAACTGTGTAAATAGAGTTAGTCCACCCCAACGACTTAAACCAGTTTTTCCGAATATAAAATTTATCTTTTGTATGCCTTTTAGCACTTGTCAATAATGTATCATTTTTATACGGTATTGTCAAGAGCATTTTATCATCGGTAAAATATAAATTTCTAGCCGTTTTTCAGGTCGATATTTCAACTAAAGGCTACCGAAGTTGTTGAAATAATAAAAAGTAGAGTTAAAACAATAACATTGTTTGTATTGTTGCAGGCATTGACTTGGTTTGGTGTATTTTTAGTAATTCTTTCACCTGAAGTGATACGAATAGAAACCATTATTTTGTTGATTACAATAAATACTGTTTTAGGATCCATATCAACGCCGGCATGGGCATCTTTAA
>JBFMFP010000128.1:0-1938 GCA_040751885.1 Nanobdellota archaeon | reverse complement strand
ATTATAGAAACTAATAAACCAAACATGACAATAAGTTTAGACGGAGATTTGATAAAAGGTCTGGAAAATTTAAACTTAGATGATAAAATTACATTATCTTTAAATGTAAAAATTGTAAATATAGGTAGAGATACCTATATAAAAAATAAACCATTATCAGTAAGAGCGGAAATATTGGCAGGTAAGATTTTGGATAACGAAATAGAAGAAGGAATTAAAGAAGCGAAAAATCTAGACCAATTAGAAAAAGCAAGTAAAAAAATTGCAAGAGAAAAATGATAGTTCCTGTTAAAAATGGTTTTAAAATTCGTAGTCATAAAACGGGTAAACTTTTCCCAAAAGTTTATCCGACAAGAGAAGCGGCGAAACAAAGAATAAAGCAAATGTTAATGTTTAAGAAAATGAGAGGATAAATATGAAAGAAGACGAAGAAAAGAAAGATATGGAAGAAGTGGTGGAAGAGGTAGAAGAAGAAAATTCTATTTCTAAAAATATTGAGATAAAAAGATGTAAGAGATGTGGTTTTAAACATGTGGTAGGCAAAGAAGTTATCCGAGAACAACAGAAATGTTGTCCAGAATGTCTTGCTCCGATAAGTTGGGCAAGTTGATAAAGGAGAAAAAAAATGGAAGAGAAAATTGAGCCGACCCCTGACACGGGAAATACCGAAGAATCGGGACAATCGGAAAAATCGGAAGAACAAATAGATGACAATAGTTATTTGATTACTGAAGAGGACCGCAAGAAATATTCAGAACTACCTGAAAAATTCAAAGATTGGAAATCAGTAATTGCATGGGGTTCTGAAGCCGAAAAAGCCAAGTCTAAAGCAGAAATGGAAAAGTCTGAATATGAACGGCAAATACGAGAATATGAAGAAATGATTGCGGAAATGCAATCTGAAAAAGAAGGATTACCTAGAGAAGAAAAAGAAAAGATGCTATCAAAATTCAGGGAAGATTGGGAAACTGACCCAGTAGGGACATTGCAGAAATTCTTTGACGCCTATGAATCAAAAATAGAAGCAAAATTAAAAACACAGGAAATGGCGGATAAATGGCATAAAGAAGAAATGGAAATTTTAAAAGACCCAGAATATAAAAAAAATTGGGATAGTGAAATAAGACCTGCTCTTTATAAGATAGCCAAAGAAAGACCACATTTAAATAGCATAGAAGAAGTTTTAGCAATTTATGAAAGGCAAAAAGCAAGAGAGAAAAAATTTAATGATATGGATAGCGACAAGAAGAAAACTGAACGAAAAGAAGCCTTCTCTGAATCTGGCGGGGGTGTAAGTGGGACAGAAGGAGACCTCGCCAAGAAAATCGCTTCCGCAAAAAACATGGAAGAACTTGAAAAGTTGGCTTCCAAAATAAAGTAAAAGACCCGTTATTGGGAAAATCCTCTCCAAACGGAGAATCTGATTAAACAGTCGGGACCCCGGTGGATAATCCTTGACAATAGGGCAATAAGGTAAATAAAGAAAAAAGGAGAATACACATGGCGGTATCAACTACATCAGTATTACCACCGGCTGTTCAGGCTTATTATGACCAAAGATTCTTAATTCGTGCAAAATGCGAATTAGCAGGATATCAATTTGGTCAGAAAAGAGACCTGCCTTCCGGGAAAGGAAAAACAGTTTATTTCACAAGGTATTTGCCTCTTACTAAAATTTCATCTCCTCTAGATGAGACACTTACCGGTGGATTAGACCCAGACACAAGACAGCAGTTAACATCCGAAGAAATCTCTGCAACAGCAGCATTATGGGGGGATTATGTCCAAATCAGCAAATTGGCGTCCATTACCTCAATAGATAAAGACGTATCCCAGAAGGTTGATATTCTTGGTCAGCAGGCTGGCGAAAGCGTAGATTATTATGTTTTGAAGGCAATGGGACAAGGACTAATGAGAAGAAGAGCAGACGCTGATGCA
>JBFMFP010000127.1:0-1963 GCA_040751885.1 Nanobdellota archaeon | reverse complement strand
CTTCGACGATACACTTAACAAAGCACAAGTTGGGTACTACCATCTCTCGATTTCAAAATACATCTTTCTCCGACGATAAATTTTCAAAAAAATTTTATGCAAAGTCAATAACTTGTAAACTCGGGTTCCACCGCAACATTTATAAATAATTATTCTTTCTTAGTGATAAATTACTACTTGTGGGGGCTTATGAAAATGAAAAATACTCTTGAAAATACTCTTAAAAAAGCTTTTTATGCTCTTGGTTTAGTTGCTGCTTTGGCTGCCTGTGGGGAGAACGGCAAGGATTATACAGACAAAGTGTCCTGCACCAAAGACAGCGAATGCAAAGGAGACAGAGTTTGTGATTCTGAATTAGGTTATTGTGTGGATGCGAACGGAAGCAGCTCTGCAAGCTCAAGTTCTTCCAGCTCCTCTTCCGGCTCAAGCACAAGTTCAAGTGCCAGTTCTGCTTCAAGCTCCAGTTCCAGTACTTCTTCCAGCTCAAGTTCTAGCTCTAATTCTTCTTCAAGTTCTAGCGGCGGTTATGTCCATCCGCTTGTCGGAACGTGGCTGCTCAACACAGTGGGGTTACTAAAAAGATATTTTTGGGTGGAAGGAAACAGCTCTTACTGCTTAAACGAAGAAGAACACGGCAAATGTCATCTTGATCTGCTTGAAGGCTGTTATAAAGTTACAGGAGAATATTCCGGAACTAT
The DNA here is from genome assembly GCA_040751885.1 of Nanobdellota archaeon. GTDB lineage: Archaea > Nanobdellota > Nanobdellia > Woesearchaeales > GW2011-AR9 > JBFMFP01. The sequence continues at coordinate 1,265 of JBFMFP010000127.1, read as the reverse complement.
AGAATTCTTCGGGGAGATTCATGATAAGTGGACTGGAGAATTTTCTATTTCAAATGATGGCAACAATTTGACTTTAGAGGATTTTTTGTATGGGACTCTTCAGTATCAAAAGATTGAGGAATGTCCAAATACAATAAGCAAAAGCAATCCCTGCCCTAAGCCGTATTAAAAGTTTTTAGAAAGCGATGAAAGTGCTTTTAGTAATCTCTTAAGAAAGATTTATAAAAATCCGCAGTTTTATTTTTTTATTTTATGAGAAAAGAAATTATGAATTGGTGGGAGCAGGCAAAAAGCGATTTTAAAAAAGCTGAAATACTTTACAAAAGTGAGAGTTACGACGGTGTTGCGTTTTATTGCCAGCAAACAGCAGAAAAAGCTTTGAAAGCAGTAATTCTTCTTAAAACAAAAGAAAAAACTGAAGGTCATTCTTTGATTTATCTCGGTCAAAGAGCTAAAGTGCCGGACAATTTTTATCCTCAGTTAAAAAGATTAAGCCCGCAATATTTTCTCTCCCGTTATCCGGATGCCAGCGAAGATGTGCCTTATTCTCTTTATGAACGAAGCAGTGCTGATGATTTTATTGATATAACCAAAAAGGTATTGGAATGGACAAAGAAACAATTAGAATAGCAAAGGAATTTGTAAAAAAGATTAAAAAAAAATATTCTCCAGTTCAGGTGATTCTTTTTGGAAGCAGGGCAAGAGGAGATAACTTCAAGAAAAGCGATTTTGATTTTATTATCATCAGCGATTACTTTAAAGACAAAAAATTTATTTATAGGGCTAGCGATCTTTATGATTATTGGGATTATTCTTTTGATTTTGAGCCCTTATGTTATACTTCAGAAGAATTTGAGAGAAAAAAGAAGCAGAGAGGAATAGTTCAGCAAGCACTCAAAGAAGGCATAGAAATTACTGCCGTTTAAACATTTTCCCCCGCAACATTTATAAATAATCATTATTTCTTAGTGATAAATTAATACTTTATGGAGGCTTAAAAATGAAAACTTTAGAAAAAATCTTATCTATTGTTAGTTTAGCCGGTGCGTTGGCTGCCTGTGGTGCTGATAATGGGAAGGAATCATGCACTAAAGACAGCGATTGTAATCCCGGCAGAGAATGTGATTCTGATTTGGGTTATTGTGTGGATGCGAATGGGAGTAATGGAAGTTCTAGTGGAAGTTATGTTCATCCGCTTATTGGAACATGGCGAGGAATATGGTGGGAAAAGTTGAAAGGAGAACGTCTCGAAAATAACGACACGA
>JBFMFP010000126.1:0-1999 GCA_040751885.1 Nanobdellota archaeon | reverse complement strand
TGGGAAAAATAATTTGGGTAAGCGGGACGATTTATAAATGTGAACTTGAGAAAGGTACAGATTTTCCAATATGGGCACAACAACCCGGATTCGACAAAGACCATGACGGTTACACTGACAAAGCTGGAGATTGTGCAGACGATCCTAAAGCTTCCGGATTTGAAGACCCTCAAAATTGTCCCGAATTAGATTTAGAAACCGGCGAAATTGATTGCAAATACCCTCAGCACTCAAAATGCGCCATCTGCATCAACCCCGGTGCACCTGAAGTCTGTGGGGATAAAGTCAACAATGACTGCGGCGGATCAGAAGATGCCGACGAAATGGAAGAAGTAAATGAGCTGGAAGGGGAAACTTCTGACGATTGCAATAAAAACCAATATTCCTGCGAGATGACGGAAGTGCCTCTGCCGTCTGAAGAAACCAAGCCGGGAATATGCGTAGGTGGGAAGAATGACGGGAAAGAGTGCAGCTCGGATGAGGATTGTCCTCCTAAACCTAATGCTGATGAGAGTGAAGAAAATCTTCTTTTTTAGTAATTTTCTAGTATTTTTTTTATATCTTCTTTCAATTTAGGCAAATCTTTGTTGATAACATCCCAGACCATATCAAAATCAACACCAAAATAATGGTGAATCAATTTATCTCTTAATCCAGCAATTTTACTCCATTCAATATTTGGATGGTCCTTGCGAAATGCTTCAGGAATGTTTTTGACAGCTTCTCCAATGATTTCTAACGACCTTATTATTGCTTTTGTTTTTAACTTATTTCTTTTCAATTTGCTTTTATTTAATCTTTCGGAAAATTCTTCAATATCATTAATGTTTTCTAAAATATGTTTTATAAAGATAGAAACTTCTTTCATATGATTTTTACCTCTTCGCTCAGAATTCTCTCTTTTAGCAAGGGATTAATCCCTTTGTAGGTTAATAAATCAACATTCTTCTTCAATTTTTTTTTGAGCTCTATTTCTAGCCCTATTAAATCAAGAAGACTAAACTTTCTTTTCTTTACCTGAATTAAAATATCAATATCGCTCTTTTTTTTCTGCTCCCCTCTCGCATAAGAGCCAAATATTCCTGCTTTTACTACATCATTCTTTTTTAGAATGGGTACAATAATTTTTTTAAGGTTTTTAATAGCGTCTTTCTTAGTCATAAGTTTCAAGAGATATTTCCTTTATTTAAGATTTTCTAACTTTCCCCCGCAACATTTATAAATAATCATTATTTCTTAGTGATAAATTGATACTTTATTAGGGAGGCTTACGAAAATGAAAACTTTAGAAAAAATCTTATCTATTGTTAGTTTAGCCGGTGCGTTGGCTGCCTGTGGTGCTGATAATGGGAAGGAATCGTGCACTAAAGATACGGATTGTCGGGAGCCCAGAGTTTGTGATTCTGATTTAGGCTATTGTGTGGATGCGAATGGGAGTTCGGGAAGTTCAAGTGGTAATTATTCTAATCCGTGCGGAAATTCACCAGTTTATGAAAAACATTTGTGGACTTTTACCTGTAATGGGGCCATGTATATGGGGGGGAATTGTATAGTTTCTGCTACTTTAGGTGAACTTGATAAAGCAACGTACTCCGGGTTAAATATTATGGTAGGCTCAAAAACAGTTCAGTTGGATCCAAATTTCAGGTTTAAAGATATACCCGGTCAGGTACCATATTGGAAAGTAATGAATGAGAGATTAGATAAGTATGGAGGATACGTTCTCTTAAATGACAGATGCAAGTATGACGGAATTATTGATTGTGGTGTTTACACTCCTCTCGATGAACCTTATGATCCTGAGGCTTGTCGCAATTCAGAATTTTATATTAATAAAGGAGACGAATATTAAGGATTCTTTTCAAGGAAACATTACTTATTTTATTCGGCAAATTTATAAACAAAAATCAATTCCTCCTTTTAATTGAGAATGGGTAGAAAAAGAGAGAAAGTGTTTGTAGTAATATTTATTCTTTTAATGGTAGTCAGTAGTTGTGAA
>JBFMFP010000013.1:0-24538 GCA_040751885.1 Nanobdellota archaeon | reverse complement strand
CGGAAAAAAAACGTACAGTCGATATCGATAGGTATCTACCCAATAAGCTCGTGACATCTACTGTGTAGCTTGTCGTCGGAGAAGTGAGGTCATAGGTCATTAGAAGCACAGAACTGTCGAATGTGGGCGATTTTTAGGTAAAGAAAACGCCGCCGCCATGGCCAATAGGTGAGCCGAGCGAAGCCATTTGCTGGAAGTTAAGTTCCCCGCCAGATGTCACGCCATCTGAGAGGCGAACTCTCGCTTCGCTCGGGAAAGACGAAGCCGAAGTGGGGGCGAGGCTCATGGCCAAGGCGGTGTTTTCTTTACAATCACATTATTTAGACACTAATTTCAGAAGGAGAGTTCTACTGCCATCATCGTTAAGTTCAATTTGATTCTCACGTGAATTGATTCCTGGCAAATGATTACTATTTAATATTTTTAGCGAACATGTATGCCTACTTTTAGCAATTAAATTTATATATGAACGCTATTTTTAATGAAAAATGGTCAATTTTCCTCTCGTTTTCGATGATGTTATGATCAAACAACTCCAGAAAGCAGCCAAAAATCAGCAACTTAAAGAGATTCTTAGAACAATGCTTGACGAACTCGAGGAGAAAGGCCCACAAGCAGGGAAATTACTGGACTCTCACCTTTTCATATATGAAATCAAGAACAAGCATCCGCCAATTAGGCTTTATTTCAAACATCAGCTTCAAACCAATGAAATTTACGTCTTTGAATATGAAATGAAAACCAGCGAAGATAAACAACAGAGAGCTATTGAAAAAATACGATTAAAAGCAAGAAACCTAAAAGCCAAGATCTTTCCGGGAAAATTTTTTACCTTTAGCTATATTTTTCTCAAAATCCATCAATCTGGCGTAAAGAGCGCTATGGCGAAGTGTTTGTAATTCTTGTTGCATTTGTTCAAATTGTACTTTTGGTATAGTTACCGTTTCCACGTAATATTAAAATACGCTCTACTTTAAATATTTTACTTCAAAATATTTTACTTCAAAAAAGAGAGAGTATCGGGGATAACCTTACTTTCAGCTCTTTGTAGGTGTTTTTGATAGGTTGCTAAAGAGCATTTCATTAGTTGAGCCAGCTTTCGTAAACTTGTCTTTTTTGGTGCCTCATAATATCCTTCTTTAATTGCCAGCTCTAACGCTTTCTTCTGTAAAGCCGTTAATTTGGGCATCACCTTAGGAAAATAAACATTTTGTAGAGGCGTATTTTTCAAACTCAATAATTCAAATTCGTCCACCAACGGTTTAACTCTACCAATAAAACCAATTAATTCTTCTTTTTTGTGTGAAGCAATTTCCCACAATTCGTAACCCTGTGTATCTATCACTACCGGTTTAACAAAAAACATCTTCCTAGAGAACTGAGAAACAGGCTTTTTCTTGGAAGCCTCAACCAAAAAGAGTGTTTGGCCATTAAATTCTAGATATTCTGTTCTTTTGTCAGCCTTTAAATCGATAATAAACCTTTTTATGCTTTTCTCGTCCCCTATTAACTGATGAATAGAAGAAGTTAAAACTTTACTGTTTTTCTTTTCCTCATTTAAGTCTAACGACTGTATCATCACTTTAAACTTCTTACATCTACTCCCAATAATACAATCATGCTTTAACTTAATCTTGGCGACCCACATAACGAACATGTATGCTATCTACTTTAAATAACTTTCTACAATGGCGACCCCTTTCTCTGAACTAATCAACGTGTAAACTGACGCCCCACTCGTAAATCTACGTAGGCTAGCGCTGAAACTCTGAAACGTGAGAATCTAACGCTGCTATTTGCTTTTTCAGAAGGAGAGTTCTACTGCCACCTTCTTTTCAGCAGCAGTTATTTAATCGCATGCTATTTAATCGCATATATACAAAACATTAAGCACTTTTCCGGCTTCAGAAGGGATATAATATTCCCCGGAGCTGTCCCTGTCTTTGCCTTTCCATTTAGGACATCCGCCGCCAGCTATAATCGGCCCGCCGCCTTTCGCCAGCAAATCTATGGGCTTGCCTCCTTCAAACGGAATTAATTCTGAACGAAACTCATACTTCTTGTTCCATGCGCCTAAAGTTCTGCTTAACAAATCTGCGGTAATCTCACGGAAAAAAGTACAGCTATGCAGCCTTTCCTGAGAATTCTGAGGGGTAGGGCTTATACAGCGGTACACAGAATCAGTATCATAATACTCCAAATCGGGATTGCCGTAATATTTTGCACAGTCATCAACGATGTCATAACCTATTACCGGCGGAGTCCTGAATCCGTAAACGCCGAAAATGCAGTCTGCATCCTCGCTTACTGTCGTTTTCATAATCGCGCTCATGGAGCTGGAAGCCAAACCCTTCCTTGTGAATACTTTCTTCTGCGTGTCTGATTTAAAGGCAAAAGTAGCCATGAAGAGCATGCCTAAAGTAATCAAAATAACTATTATTACCAACCCAACCAATTCCATCTGCGCTTTCTTTTTCATTTTTTTATTTTTCTAAACACCTATAACTATAAATCACGAATAAACTTCCACCACTAAATACCCAAAGCTATACTTAGGCTCAATCTCACCGGCAGTATCGTCCCTTAAAGCCGTAACAAAGTAAGTTGGCTCTTTCCGTGTAAAATCGGGCTTGGGCTTGTCGTACAGAACCCATTCTTTCTGCTGCGGATAAACTTCTTTGACATATATCTTTGAATATGAAAATATGTCAAAATAGTAACTGTCCATATACTCATTAAAAGTGTTGTTGGCTGAGCGCAGCTTGAGCATGTCAAAACAATCGTCTTCCCGCTCGGCTTCACCCTTGCTGCAAATCAGTTCCGGCAGATATAATGCTTTTAAAGTAGATTCCATTGCTCTTGTAGCCAGCAACTCCTCCTGCTCTTCCCTAATGGCCGACTGCTGGTACTTATAATAAAAAACTACCCCGAAGAGTACCAGGATAAAAAAAATAAATAAGACGGCAATCGTCTCAGATATATGTGTTTGCCCTTTTTTATTCATTTTCTGTTTATTCATTCCTTCTGCTTACTTATCTTCTTATTCTATTTATTCCATTTATTCTATTTATTCTATTTATTCCATTTATTCCATTTATTCTATTTTTTTTTATTGTATTTATTCCAGCTCTTTAATACAAAGTTATGCAGCTTAAGCGCAGCTCCTTATTGACCTGTTTAACTTTAGCAGCAGCAGAAATTAAATCTGTACAGGCTGATAAACTTCCACCGGCATTCAATCCCAGCTCACATGCTTTAGCCTTGTTTTTCAATAAAGTCAAAGCCAAAACTGCATTACCTTCTGACGCCGTGAGATAACTTGTGCATTCCGTAGACAAAGACAGCTCCGGCCGCATTTCATAATAATCAATCATTTCTTTCAGCTTACCGCCAATCTCCCCAGAACCTATGTTACTTCCGCCATAAATTTCAGTAACCATTCCCAGACGCTTAAAGGCCTTGAGCATATTGCACTGATACACCTGATCATTCTCAGCAAAAATAGCTGCATATTTAGCTGCATCCCTTTCCCCGCCAAGGGAAATGATCTTTATCGGTTCTTTGTTTAACTTTTTCCAGGAAGAGCCTCCTGCTAAATTTCCTTTCTGTGAGCTATCTTTCTGATAATAATCTGCCTCCCCTTCCCTCAAGACGATAGCGCTTACTCTGCTGTCGTCAAATGGCTGCAGGCTTGCCGGAACAGGCTCAAAGGGGATATGCATTCCGTCTGCATCAATGATGCGTACAGAAAGATCTCCGCTCAGCTCAATTTCCTCTATAGAATCAATATACTCGCGGTTGAAACCTTCAGTAACATTTAGAAATTCCTCTACATAACCCATGTCGCTGCTCAAGAGGTAAAATTTTCTATTTACCGGAGCAACAAGCAAAAAGTCAGCAACTTTAAATGGCAGCATGTAGGGCAGGCTCCAGAGGATGATTTGTGTGCTGTGAATTTCTCCCGGAACAAAAACAGGGTCTATGGCATTGTATTGTCGTGCAGATTTTCCTTTTATGCCCAGCTCGCTTATTCCTCCCTCACAGGTAAAATATAAAGTGTAATCAACCAAGCCGCTTGAACTTATGGTATTTTTGGTCTTCTCGCTGACGCCTGCACCGGTCAAGATTGAATTCATGATTCTGACAATATCTGCAGAAAGCTTTTCTTCGGAAACCTGCGCCTGCCGCATGACTATGCCCACAAAAAAAAGGATAATTACTGCCCCGGCTATGGCAATATAAATCCAGTTGAATGTGACTTCTATCTGCGATTTTTTGCCGATCATTTTTAATGCAAAATTAATGCAATAATTTTTTTATCCGCTGCTCTTAACGCTTCTTCATTATCCGGTGCTCTTTAAACAATGCTTTCTCAACATCTGTTTTAGCTCTTTGTCCCTTTTAGCTCTCTGCAGGACCTTCTGCAGGCGATAACTCTGTCCTGTCACCCTTGCCTTCCATAACCACAGAAAAAACACCTTTTTTGATGGGAAGGCACAAAAAGCCCGCTCCCCAGCCTTCTTCCCCTTTTTTTGAATTTGGTGATGTACCTGGTAGAAGTGTACTTGGTGGTGTACCTATGCTCACGCGGTAAGACTTTATCTTTACAGGAGCAGCCGGCTTAAGGAAGATATTCTCATCAACAGAATTATAACCGCCAATTTCCCCCTCCTCGTTTGGGCTGCCTGCATCTTTCCAGACAGTACAGGCAACCTGGTCATACCGGCAAAGAGCCTCGTCATATTCTGCATCCATATCTACAAAACAGATCTGGCTGAATTCTGCAGGCAAGGTAAACCTTTCTACTCTTACTGAACCATATTCAGTATAAATCTTTTTTATGGAGCTTTCCAGGCCGGTCTTAAACTGGACAAAAGCAACCTTTTCCCCGCTCTGCAGAAAATCCTGCACGGCCCTGTAGCCAAAAATCATGATTAAAGCAAAAGTTATTGCTGCGGTGATGTACACAAAAACCTGGCCAATGGCTATTCCCTTTTTTTTGGAAGGAACTTTCCTTTTTTTTCCTACATTCTTTTTTTTTCTTACTGCTTCTTTCAAATTTTTCTCGCTGAAAATTCTCTTGCCCAAAACCATCTTTAAACCTTTCTTTTATCCCTAAACCTTTCTTTTCTTAGCGACTTCCCGCAGCTTTGCGAAAATGTCCTTAGCTTCTTTTTTGTTCATAACATCTTCAATCTCTTTTTCTTTTGTCTGCCTGGCAATGTCTTCCAGCTTGCTGAATACGCCCTTTTCTTCTCTTTTTAGCACGGGCTTGATTTCTTCCTTATGCTCAGTGTATTTTTCTGCCAGCTTCTGCAATGTCGGCAAATGTGGTTCTTTTTCCTTTTCCTGTGCACTTATTTTGCTTAATATCCCTCCGATATGCGGTATTTCTGCTGAAGTTAGCTCTTTGCCTTCCCGGCCGAAAGCAGCAAATATTCCTTTCCTCTGCCTTTCTTTCATCTTTTCTTCCCTGGACTTACGTAGCTCAGCCAGCTTCGCTTTCCAGGAAGCAATTGCTCCTTGCTTGACTACACTCGCTCTTGCTCCCTCTTTCTGTACGAAAACTGCTGGTCCTTTTCCTGCTCCGGAAATCCTTCCTGCCGCAGGCCTGTACGCAGAAGAATAGCGGTAGAAATAAATCAAATAACCAGCACTTCCGATAAACATAAGCAGGCCTAAAATGAGAAAAATCCAGGGGAGGATATCTGCTTGTTCTTCAGGAGATGGACAACTGCCGCAGTCAGCAGAGCAAGTCAAACAGGACTCTTCACCGTCACATATTAAATCTCCGCAAAAGGGTTCTTTTATTACCACATCAGCCAGGCAAGGATCACTTTCCTGCAAGTACTCTTCATAATTGGCCAATCCGTCACCGTCATAATCTTCCAAATTGTCGGACAAGCCATTTTCATCAGAATCAGGAGCTAAATAATCAAACTCACAATCAAATTTATCGTTTAATTTCTCCCAGGCGTCAGGAAGCCCGTCTTCATCTGTATCTTTCATATTTACAGGATTAACTTGCAGCTCAGAACAGCCGTATTCGTCAACAACTTTTCCTGCTGAAGTGTCCTCACATTGGTCACAGCTGTCAGCAAGGCCATCCCCGTCTTCATCGGCAAAGATTATTTCCTCTGACCCGCTGCGGTTGTTTCCTGCAGAATCTTTCACAACGTAACAGAACCATCCGGATTTGTCAAAGATTACTTTCTGCCCGTTGTAGCTTGCAGCCGGCTTGCACATTGCGGAAGTTGCAGAAGTTCCGTACTTAAACTCATTGCAGCCTACTGTATCCTCACAATTGACATTCACCAATGCTGCGGTGCAGGTTTCTTCAGTCTTAAAGACAGTATCGGGAGTGCCTTTGTCCAATTCACAGACAGAATAATTACCTGCAACCACTATAAATCCGTCGCTGTCTTTGGCTTCACCCCAATTGCCGGCGGCATCGGCAGCCTTAACTTTAACATAATACTTATGCCCCATACTCAAATCCTGAAGAGATACTCTTATCGGCAAAACTCCATTAACAGTGTTGTTAAATTTTAATTCTCCTTTAGCAGAACCAAAATTAGCAGAGCTTAGAACATGACTTTTATTGGAGCCATAACTGCTTATCCCATTGTAACTGCCCGCATCACTTAATCCTGACGCTTCACCCAAATCATACACTTCGTAATAAAAGCCGCTGAAGTTGCTTTCATCTGCTGAAACCATTACATCCATTGTCTTACTGCCGCAGGTATAATTGCCATCATTAACAGCAGACAGTTTTGGCGGAGACAGGTCTATTGTGAAATCGGCCCGGGCTTCAACTTTCTGCTCGCCAATCTGGCAGCGGACAGGTATAAGATATTTTTTCTCTTCCAGTATACCTAAAGATGCCGAGTAAACATTAGTGCTGGTTTCCTTAAGCGGCAGGTAAAGTACTTCGGACTGGTCTTCCAGTTCGGACCTGTTTTCGGATTTATTGCCCCCATATTTATTTACGTTTCCATATTTATTTACGTTATTTGAGCTATACTTGCTCCCTGCAAACTTATACTCGCAAAAAGCCTTCTTGTTTGTTGCCACGGACAAAGTCACATCCTTTGCGGAGATGTATCCGGAAGGATAAACACCTAAAATGTTCCCTTTAACAGAATAATCTACGCTGAAAGAAATCGTCCCTAATTTAGAGAAATTTCCGGCACCATTCCTGCACATGACATTAAAGCGGTAATCTTTCTTAGCTCCTAAAAAACTGATAAAGTAATCTGTCTGATGGATTAGCTCAAGAACATTTTCTTCTTCGCCGGGGAAACTGAATTCCATAAGGTCATATTCTGTGCTTCCTTTTCCTTCCGAATTATCGCTAAACTTACACACCGTCTTATCATCAGTGCTTACCTCTAACAAAGTTTTAATCCCTTCGTAAATCTTATCCGGTACGGCATGAGCATCGGTTATTTCCGGAGCAGAAGGATCGTACTCCAAATATATTTTCTGTTCTGGCCCAACTTCCCTTTCCAAATCCTCACACTTAACATAGACTGCTTTCACTTCCCCTTTTTTGCTGTATTCAGAAAATACGCTCTGCGGAAAGTCTTCAAAAATAAATTTCCCTTGCGGAGAGGGCTCTTTGGCTTTATATGAGGGAATGGCCTGATAAGCGAAACCGGGAGCAAAGTCAAATTTACAGAGCTGGGTAGGCACTTTGGTGGAAAACTGCCAGATGAACTCGGGCACAAAACTTATACCCCACTGCTCACCTTTAAAGTAATATAATTCCGGCTTTTCCAGAGTGATGCCATAGCCAACAATTTTTATTGTTCCACACGTCGGCTGGTAAACAGGATTATTAGCTTCATCTGTGGAATAATAGCAGATTTTGGAACTTTTATTTACATTTAAAGAAGCGGAATATTTTTTGTATTTAGGATTGTTAATAAGCTCACAGCCCTCGCCCAGGCAGTAAAAAGTATCCTTGCAGGCAAATCCTTTCTCCGCGCTTTCCTTTCCTTTCTCCACACTTTCTTTTTCTTCTTTTTTCTGACCTGAACCCTCTTCCTGACCTGAACCTTTAGCCTGTTTAGCTTGTTTAGCCTGGCATTCAAAATCAACTGCAACTGATTCTATAAAATATTCCTCCCAGCCAAAACCGCTTGGAAAAACTATCCTTTCTTTTTCTTTAAGTATGATGCTTGTTTCTGGAGCAGTAAAGTCTACTGTAAAATGGAAATAATCTTCATAGGTTTCATCTGTTAACAGCTCTTTGCAGACAATCTTGTAAGTTCCTGCATATTCCCCTTCCACAAACCCGGGCACTTGAGAAGTTTTATGGGATTTGCCTTCTTCATCGCTGGTAAAATCTGCAACTTTTTCGTTTGTTGCTGACTTATGCAGAGTGCAGGCTGCACCCGCAGCAGTCTTGGCTTCAAAAACGACATCTGTGGAAGCCACTGCTCCATGAAGCTTGGGAGAAACAATATCTATCCTTTCTTCCAAATCAAAAGCATACAACTTGCTCTTATCATTCTTGTTTCCGTTATTATCTTCACAGCTGACAGTGAGATTGAAAGTAACGCCTTTCAGATTTTCAAACACAGCTTCCTTCTTTTCTGCTTCCCTTTTCACCAGTTTGCTTTGCAAGCTTCCTTGCGGAAGTATCTGCTGCAGATTGAAAGAGCATTCCATAGGCTCGTTTATCCCCTGCAGGTAAACAGACAGCTTGGTTATCTCTCCTGCAGTTGCATAATTTTCATTAATATCAAACTGCGGAGGAACATTGTCAATATAAACAAATGCTGTCTGAACATTCTCCTGGTTGGAATATTTGTCTTTGGAATAATACTTAAGCATGTAAGTTTCTCCAGGGATGCTCTGCTGCAGGTATTTTGAATTAAGCATGTCTACAACGACAGTCTCATCTTTCAGTTTTCCCGGATAAGACACTTCAGCAAATTCTGTGCAAATACCCGGGCTTTTAGGGTTAGCGCTGGCTAAGCAATAGCCCAATTTCCCTAACGGGCTTCCAGAACTTCCCTGACTGCCCCCCTTCTGACTGCCCTCCTTGCTTTCCTTGCCGGGAACAACCCTGTCTACAGCTTTAAATGTAACATTAGGATAAGCCCGGGAAATAACATTTATGCCTGTGGAAATCAAAGTAGTGGTTGGAGCAGCATTGTCTATATGGCAGGATTCAACATTGACAGCATTTGCACAATCATCCTTTCCGTCCCCGTCTCCATCCTTCACACAGCTCCCTGCTCCGCCAGGTATGCCTTTCCATATACATCTTTCCCAGCCGCAGCGGTCACTGGAAAAAGTAATTTCCTGCCGATCATTCTTTTCTAAATTCTGCCCGCCGTTACATTCATTTTCAAAAGAATAAGTGTAACAGTTAGCTTCTTTCCTAGGCTCGTCGCTGCAGGCAGCGCAATAAGTCATCGGCTTTTTATCCTGTTGATTGGAGTTAGAAAAGCACTTTCCCAATGCCGAGCAAACTTCAGCCGTGCAAAAATCATTCTCAAACAGGCTTCCCTGCGGACTGCATAAAGAGCATTTATCGTCATTATCATAATTTTTTTCAACGCAATAACCTGCTCCAGTCTCCGCAGTTACAAATTCAGGGATAGACAAATCCGGGTACAACAGGCCATAATTAATTACCCCCGTCCCTGCAGAATTCATCCATTGGCATTTCTTGCCCCGGCAATTGTCTGTCTCGCAGGCATCCTTGCTTTTGTAATCAAAACAGCTGGTAATATCTTTACAGCTGTAACACTGGTCAACAATGGAAGAAGTAAAATCGTAATAACAAAAATTTTCATTTTTCTGCCCATAGCAGTTACTTCTGGAATAATACAATCCAAAGGGATCGGCTAGCTGCGCCTTCGCGCTGCACATTCCTGCATCCCTGCAGTCAGCTTCATGCTCGCCAATGCCTGCACAGTAATAAAAATTTCCTCTTAATGAGCAATCTTCTGAAATAACCAGCTGGTTCTGTGCATCACAGGTAAATATTTTTTTGCGTGTGTTCTCCCCGCCTATTCCCCCATCCCCTATTCCCCCTTCTCCATCCATAGTAACACAAAAGCGGTCTGCCCCTTTTTCTTTTGTATACCTGTCTTCACAAAGCTCTGTGCCCAGAGTTATAGAAGCCGAAGCCGGATGCTCAGAAATACGCCCGGCATCATAAAAAGCGACAATTTCATACTTGTAAGTTGCCTTCCATTTGACATCCGCGTCTATAAAAGAGGTGTATGCTGAAGAAGCGGTAAAAGAAGCTATTTCTTTGCCGCCGCTGAATTTCCTGATTTGGTAATTTAACACTTCCGGGCAGGGCTTGCTCCATTTCAGCTCCACCTGTTTCTTGCCTCTGACATGATTAGCTGTAAAACCGGTGATATCTTTAGGCGGATTAGGGAAAGTGCATTCTCCAATGTACTTGCTCAGCAGCAGCGGTAAAACTAAAGACTTGCCTGCTTCAACAGTAAACTCTTCCGGGCCGTAATTGTAATCCTGATAAGTTGCAGAAATTTTATGCTTGCCCGCACTTACAGAAACTTCAAAACTTCCGTCGCTATATTTTGAAAATCCGCGGAACTGCCCGTCTACGTAAATTTTAACCCCGTATTGGGCTTCGCCCACGTCCGGCTTTTTGTTTGCAGGCTTTACGTCAAGATATGTTGTTCCTTTTACGCCTTCAAAAACAACGCTGCCCAACTCAAAATCAAGCACAGTTTCGCCAGCGTTCAGCTCTTTTTCCTTTTTCTGTGCTTCAAACCCTACTTTACTGGCTGTAAAAACGTATTTTCCCGGAGGCAAATTGTCTATAGAATAGGCTCCTGATTTATCAGCAACAACCTGCCCGCTGAGCGGCCCAGTCCAGGAAACTGTTGCTTCTTTTACTGCGCTTTCCGGCTTACCCTTCTCTTTAACAACCCCTTTAACAGCAGCTGTACCTTCGGCCTTAAGCAAAGTTATATTTTTCTGTACTTCCATCCCTGACTGCAAGTATAAAGAAGTTGCTCCGGTAACATAATCTTTCAACGTTACTTTAAGAGAATAGCCTCCCGGGTTAAGCGAAGAAAACATATATTTTCCATTATTGTCCGTTATCTGCGGCTCTATTTCCGTTCCTTCCAAAGCTACAGATGCGCCAGCTAGAGGCTTATCATCTTTGTCTTTAACATAGCCGTAAAGGGCAGATTTTTTAACTTCAACTAGGCAGTAGAGCTTATTGCACTTGTCAGCATTCATCTCAAAATTATAAAAGACAACATCTCCTGGGGCTGGCGTGCCTAATTTCTTTTGGGCATTGCTGTTACATTGGAATTCGTTAAGACCAAACATGCAAAACTTGGCTTTCTCAATCTTACAGCATCCTGGAGAGCACTTTAACTGGTATTCCTGGGGAAGAACCTCCTTCCCGCTCAACTGCGTGCAAATTCCCTGCGCATGCGTCTGGCAATCGGCACTGCAAATGACGTCTTTACATTCAGAAAATTCAGAGCAGCCCGAGCCGGGAACAAAATGCTCTTTCATGCTGCAGCCCTCAAACTCATCACAATCAGCTTTAGCTTCCGATTCCAGAACTCCCGGCACACAATAAACATCTTCACCTGCTTGAGGATAAATATAGCATCCGCCCGTATCAGCAGAAGCAAAAGAAGCGTAATCTAAAAAAACAGCTATGTAAGCTATGAAAATAGCCAAAACTACTAAAAATACACCTCCTTTTTTCAGTACCATTTAATAGAGCAGATAAAAGTGAATTCATTTATAAATGTTTGGAGAGGGAAAATAAGCAGAAATAGGGGTAATGAAATGGATAAAGAAGAATAAAGAAAAAGAGATAAAATTTAGCCGGAATTTTCGGTTGGAATTGAACTTTATCTCTGTCCACTTTATCTCCGTCCAAACCGCCTGCTGTCACGCCCCCTTCCCATTGAATGCCTGCTTCCTAATTCCTTGTTCACAAATTCTCTGCTTTCAAACTCTCCTTTAAACCCTTTTCTAAAATCTCTTTTAAGACTATTTCTTCTAAAGAAACTAAACCCTTTTCTACCTTTTCTAAAATCTCCTTCAAAACCACTTCTTCTAAAGAAACTATTCTTTCCAAAACGGCCTTTTTCCCTGTCTCTTACAAAAGGGACCAAAGGGAAACGTTCCAGCTCTATCTTCTGAATATTGTTATCGTGGGTATCTATAGCTCTGAAAAATTCATAATCCTGCTGGGAGAGCAAAGAAATTGCCTTCCCTTTCTCTCCCGCCCTTGCTGTTCTTCCAATCCTGTGAATGTAACTGTTAGGATCACGCGGGATATCATAATTAAAGATATGGGTAACATTCTTTATATCCAACCCGCGGGCAGCTATATCAGTGACGACTAAGACATGAATATTCCCGGATTTGAAATCCTCCATAAACCTGCTTCTTTTATTCTGCGACAGGCCCCCATGCAGCGTCTTTGCGCCAATCCCGTTTTTCTGAAGATTGCTGCCTACTGCACCTGCGCTCTGTCTTGTTCCGCAGAAAACCATTGCTAATTTAGGGTCTTCTTTTTTTATTAAGTGAACCAGCAAAGAAAATTTCTTATGGGCGGGAACATCGTAATAAAACTGCTCCATTAATTCTCTTTCAACCCTTGTAGAAGTTACAACATTTTTTGGATTGTTCATGAATTTCCTTGCCAGAGAATCTATCTCTTTTGGAATCGTAGCAGAGAACAACAGCGTTTGTCTTTGCCTGGGTAAGTAACTTAAAATTTCTTCCACATCCTCTATAAAACCCATGTCCAGCATCCTGTCTGCTTCGTCTAAAACCACAAATTTTACTTTGGTAAGGTTAATAGTGTTCCTGTTGATGTGATCTAAAACCCTGCCCGGAGTTCCGACGACAACATCTGCTTTCGGCAGGACGCTTATCTGCGGATTAATTGAAACTCCGCCGAATATTGAAACCACAAAGCACCATTTGTATTTTGAAAATTTAATCATCTCTTTGGATATCTGTTCAGCCAACTCCCGTGTTGGACAAAGGATTAATGCTTGAATGCCTTTTCCCGGATTTATTCTTTCCAGTATAGGCAGCCCAAAAGCAGCAGTCTTGCCTGAGCCGGTCTTTGCCTGCCCGATAATGTCCAAGCCCTGCTTTACTAAAGGGATTACTTTTTCCTGTATTAACGTAGGCTCTTCAAAGCCCATTTCTCTAACTGCCCTAAGCAGCCGCTCGTCAATCCCCAAAAAATCAAATTTTACTTTTTGCTCAATAGATTGCAGTTCAATAGATTGTTGTTCAATCATTTTACATTCACCTGTATTTGTGTTTACCTACCTTCTAAACCAAAATTAATAAAACTAAAACAAATCCAAATTACAAACCTTTTCTAGAATTAGCACGTGCAAATACGCACACTAACGCTAGCCGCTGTATTTATTTCTGTGTTTATTTTAGCCTATTCCTAATCTCTCAACTACTTCTCAACTACTTTTTTTTCACTCTCTTTTTAAATTTATTGCCAATAAAGGCTTCATCCTGAAAAAAGCAAAAACGCCGCCGCCCTGGCCAGATGGTGAGCCGAGCAGATACATTGCTTTGTAGAGAAGAAAATCCACCCGCTCTTCGATAAAAAAAGCGGGTTTGGAGCGAAACAAGAAGCAAAAGCGGGGCGAGGCTCACGGCCAAGGCGGCGTTTTTGCCCATTAGGGAGCAGGGGGTTGGCCTGCTCCTTGGCAGAAAGCTACATTGTTTTATAGCCCAAAATTGCTCAATACTACCGATAGCTTTCCGTCCCTTAACTTCCTGCAAACCTCTCAGCCTCGGAGCAATTCTTGGCCTTACCCCCTGCTCCCATTTTCAGGATGAAGCCGCCAATAAACCAATTTTTAAGCTACTTCTTTTTCCCGGCAATCTCTTTTAATTTTTTGAGCGCTTCCTGCGATTCTTCCTTACGAATTAATTCTTTTTCCTTTTCTCTTGCCGCATGGGCAATCTCACGCACTTTTTCAAACACATCTTTCTGCATGCTCTTTCCTTTTTTTTCTGCAGCCGGTCTGCCCAAAGACAGCCTGACCACTTTTTTTAATTTCGTAAAAGAATCTGATGATAAAACAGGGGACTTAACTTTTGCTGGCTGTCCAAACTCAGAAAACACTTCTTTCTGCTCTTTAATAACCCTCTTATGTTTCCTTTTTGCTTTCAGTAAACTGATTCTTCGCTGGGCAAAAGGATTCAGCGAAAAAAAATTGAAATGTTTTGCATCCCCCGGAGATACGATACTTTTGCCATACCCTTCCGGTGCTCCCGGGACTTTTTCAGAAAAAAGATTTCTCCCAGACTGCCATCTGTAAAGAAAATAAAGCAAGCCAACAAAGACAAAGATGGCAAACAGCCAAATTATTACTGAAGACTTGCTTGAAGAAGATTCCTCTTTCAGAAGTTCTCCTTTCAGCTCTTTTGAGGGCTGTTTTTCAGCACCTGTATAATCACGACTTAATGGCAAGGAAAGCGGCTGGGGAGAAACTTTCTCAACCTGCATCCCTGCAGCCGGTTTTTCCCCCTGCCCTTCAAGAGCTTTCTTCACAGAAATTTCCCCTGCAGAGCATTTCTGCGTACATTCATACTCAGCCATGGGCTGGGCAAAAATATATTGCACTACATCCTTATTTCTGGCTTCAACCTCGCAGAGCCATTTATTGGTTTTGAAGGCACAAAAAGACCCGCCGATATAATCAAACTGGCAGCATCCGGATGTGCACCATTCCTGCTGCTTTCCTTCCGGAATGGGGCCGGAAGCACATTTTCCTGAAAATTCTTCTTTACAAGAGCTTTTGCAGATTATTTTCTGGCACTGGGGGAATTTTGCTGAATCGCTGCAGCTCTCTCCGGAATAAAACATCTCCAGAAGGCTGCAATCGTAGAATAGGCACTCTTTTGTAGCCTGCCCTTCGTCCAGATCTGTGCAAAAATAAGCGCTGTCTGGATAGATGAAACACCCGTTCTCTGCAGATGCCAAAGAAATAGTAATTAGAGAAATAGTAATTAGAGAAATTAAGGCAACAAAAAACATGAATAATAAATTACATTTTCTTGTATATTTCCTATATTTTACTGCAAAATTCATTTTATTATATACTAAAACAACAAAATTTATAAACCCCTCTTACTACCGTAAAGTTATGGTATTACCCCTGATAGATATTGTTCAGTATTCTGCAAGAAAGATAGCACCAAAAATTATTCCTTTAATTGCTGCCGGTTCGATTTCTATTACCGCTGCAACTGCTGCAGGGACAATTTATTTATCTGCCGGCTGTGAAACAGGGAATGAGGGTGCAGCGGAATGTAACAAAAATTCTGACTGTAAGCCCGGCGAGAAATGCAACAGGTATGGGGAATGTGTAGCCAGTAGCTCTAATGCTCCTGAGCAAATTAACAAAACTTATCAGGCTTTTGTTCAAGCTTTGAGTTCAAACAACTTAGAGCAGGCTCTTACTTATGTACATCCGGCCAGATATGATGGATTCAAAAGCGGGCTTTCTGGCAAAAACCTGCCTGACTTAGCCAGCCAGCTAAGTACAACATCTCCTACCAACTGCCAAGGCCAAATGGCTGTAGAGTGCTCTATCACTATTAACGGTGAGGACTTCCCAATCCAATTCCAGACTTATAAAGATGGTTACAAAATCCGAAACTTATAGAAAGGCTGCACCTGCGCTGTTGGCTGCTGCCGCTGCTTTAGGTATTGTTCTAACCCCTAGAAATTCAAGCTCTTACGCTACAGGGGATTTAAGTAACCCTCCTGCGAGTTTCTCAATACATCAGCTCCTTGTAGATAAATTAACAGCATTTTATCCTTCTAAAAAATATGATATCAACGAAATAAAAATAGGCACGATTGACGAAGACAGTGCAGATTATGGCTATGCAAGAGCCTTTCATCATTTTCAGCACTGGCAGACAGGAAAAGGAATTTATGACAATGCCCCTGTAAAGGAATGGGCTACAAACGGAAGCCTACAAGAGCAAGCTCCTTATGGCAATCATTCTTGGGAGAAGGCTAAAGAAGAATATCAAAATGGAACAATTGGGAAAAATTTTGGTCACATTTTTCATCTCATTGCTGATTTAACAGTTCCAGCCCATGCCCGATTAAGTGAGCATCCTTTTTCCAGTTCAACGTATTTAGAAGAGCTTACTGGAGGCTTATGGTTAGCAGATTTCTATGAAGTGTGGACTAACGAGAACAAAGGAAGCATTATGGGGGCAGTAGCTCCAAAAAATGTCCCTTCGTTTACATCAATAGAAGAACTTATTGACAGCTTGGCTCATTTTACAGGCTCAAATTTCTACAGCGATGATGACATGGACGGCTCGGTAAACTGTAATTGGGAAGGGAAATACTGTATGCGGGAAGTGGAAGGGCAAAAAGCAAGAATTTTACGTAAAGGGTTCATTTTTCAATTTCCTGACGTGGCTTGCATGGAAGACCGCTGGAGAATACTAGGCCGTAGAGCAGTGGAATACGGAGCGGCAGCAGTTGGATTGGTGGAAGGAAGCTCAGGCAGCTGCAATCCTGCTGAAGGTGGTGGGAGCAATAGCGTATTTTACGATTCTTTTGATGGAAATTCTTTAGATACTGAATGTAAATGGTGGCTAATCAGCGGATCACCAGATGTTGCCAACGGAAAAATCAATTTAAACGGAGAAGATGGAATTCTAACTATACCTAATCTATTCAAAGCAAAATGCCAAGACAAAGATTTTACTCTGGAATACAATTTAAAGACAACAAATAGTAGCGGGCTTGACATCTCTTTTGGAGACGAGTCAATGATGGCTTTAACTAAATCTACTGAGATAATTTACCAATGCCAATCGTCAAACAATTTTAAAAAGATTGAAGGATTGAATCTAACTTCATACACGCTTATAAAACTACAAAAGCAAGGGAATACTTTATATTTATATGTCAATGGCGTAAAAAAAGGAGATCTTCCTTGTACTGACAATGCAGCATACATTTTTTTTACAGGCAAAAATAATTCAACTGCCGTTGATTTTGTAAAACTAAGCTGTTACTAAACTGCAAACTCCTTTCTTGCAAATCTTATCAAACTTCCCATCATAATTGTCGTCACAGGGCCTTCCATCATCTCCGCCATCTTTCTGCGCACCTGCCCTGCATCCACAACCAAATCCCAGCTCTTCATCAGTTGTCGGCCATGCTCCCGGCTTAGATTTGCTGACAATAGATTCAGCTGCCTCGCCAGGATAAATTTCTTTTTGTGAGCTTTTGATATTCACCACAGCTTTCTGACAGAATTTCTGGCAGCCCATCTCTCCGTGGCACCACCCATCGTATTTCTCATCCCCGTTTGTATCTACGTAACTCCAAGAATTACTACTCTGACATTTTACATTGGTTTTAGTGCATCCTTCATAAGAATTGCTGCCGCAAATTAGCTTATTATCCCATAATCTTGATTCCCCTCCGCCTAAACAGGCATTTCCCCTTGCTCCATCACAGGTAGCAAATTGTTCTTCTAAGACGTAACCTTTGAATTCCGACAAAACAGCAGTGTAATCAGGAATTCCTCCATAACAACCCGGCAGAGGGTTGGTAAAGCATATCTCCCCTTCCGCTTTAACAGTCCAGTCTTTCTCGTTACAGCAGCTGTGTGTAGCTAAGAAGGGGTTTATTTCTTTTTCATTTTTTATGGTTTTTCCGACAATACCTAAAAATTTATCTTTGTCAGTTACGTTTATTCCCCCCTCATTATTTCCTTCTACTTTTGTGGCAAACTTATAAGTATGATAGGGAGCAGCGTAAGGAAACTCAGGATTGTTGTTAGGGATGCATTCTCTTACAACTACGTTGATTTCTTTGGAATTGCCTAATGTTGAGCCTTCTGAATCTTCCCGGACGCAGTAATTTGTGGAGAAAGAAAGCTTAAGTTTTCCGGGCTTGTCCTCCGGAGTGACTTCACTAAAAAGAGCAAAATCAAAAATTCCTTGCCATTTACCAAACTGTTGCCATTTATCAAACTGCTCCTGATTGTAATCTTCAACTGTGCAGGTGTCAGCAGGCTCATTAGCGGCTTTTTCATTGGAAGGGAGATCAATGCAGAAATTTTTTTTAGATAATTTATAATTAAATTCTGAAAGTGAGCTGCTCCCTGCAGGGCTTACATATTCCATTTTTACAGTCTCACCCCGGGCATATTTTGATTCTTCCGGCAGAGTTATATCAACAAAAACAGGGTCTTCCCTTGAGACAAGATAAGTATCACCTGACTCGCTTTTATACTGATAATCGGCTGTGTAAGGCATCTTTAAAGAGACGTTAACAGACAGGGGCCTGTCTACAAGAATTCTTACTTCCTGCCAGTCGCCCAATTCGTGCTCGTCTACTGCTGTTATGGCCAGGTCATAAAATCCTTCCGCCATAGTATTTACTAATTCCGGCTCGATACCAAAATTTGTCAAAGGAGTGTTTTTTAAGTTAGGAAATGTGTTTGAAGAGAAAGAATATTGAATTTTATCATTGTCCTCTTCATCCGCATCTTTTGCTGAAGCAGTAATATTAATGTTTCCTAATTTAGGGTCATTCTTAACAACCAGATAATCGTATCCGTATTCAGAGTTGAATTCAGGGCATTCCAACCTGTGGATATAATCCAATGCCGGCGGCCTGTTTTGCCGGACAAACTGGTAAACATATCTTTGAGGAGAATTTATTATCTGCATTGACGGCTTAGGCTCAAAGACAAATAAAGTGTCTCCGTTAGCCAGGCTGTAATTCTTCATTTCAATGCCTAAAGAATTATAAGCTTCAAAATTTAAAGGAAATTTACATTTAGTCAGATCTTTTTCTCCTAGTTTTCCTTCTTGCAGGCAATATCCTTCAACAAAATATTCCGGCTCGCTGGCATAGGTAAAGAAAGGGCTCTTCAAAACATCTTCAGAGTAATTAAAATCGGCATATCTCTGCTCATACTGCAAGGGATAAGTTATAGCCACATCCAGCAGCTGCTTGAATTTGCTGGGATAAAAAAAATCAAACTTGGATATCTGAAACAATTCTTCTTTTCCCAAAGTAAGTGTTAAAGGGTAATTGACTCTAACGTTAATCCCGTCATTGCTCATGCTTAAATCCAACTTTATTTCTCCTGAAGCTACCTGTGCCCGTGTAGAAACCTCTCCTTTGGTAAAATTCTCCACGCACCAGACCGTCCTGTTGATTAAATATCTCTGCAAATCCCTCTCTATTTCCCTCTGGCTCAGCTGCAGCTCGCCAAAGCCAACTTGCGTATCTGGGTATTGATATTTACAAAATTCGGGGGAGCTGGTTTCGTTGTTGCAGGGATAAGCGTTGGGGTGCTCAAAATAAATTTCATTGGTCAGAGCATAAAACACCCTTTCTTCATCATTTAACATTATTCCTGTTATCCCCGGATCAAATGCTTTTCTTCCACCGGGCTGGTCGCTCCATATCCTTCCCTGTCTGCCTAAAATAATCAGGCCTTTTTCCAGTTCGTCCATCATGCAGTCCTGCACATAAATCCGCAGGGCTTCTTTCTTAAATAAAGAAGTGAGAGCTTTTTCCTGTGCTTCTTCCAGCTGCCCCTGCTTCATTTTTGAAGAGAGGCTGATAATCGCTAAAAAAACAAACAAAAGGATTATCCCTACGATGATAAAAATAGTAATCTGCGCTTTTTTCTGTGCTTTTTTTCGGCTATTTGTTTTCGTAAATAAAGTATGAAAGGCTTTATTTACGACTGAAAAATTTTTAATTTTTCTTGTTTTTTGGCTATTTGCACAGCCCCATATTCTACACTTGTCCGTGCTACAGCTGCCTCTGCCTTTAACACTCTTTTTCCCCATTAAACAGAGAAGAAGTATTTGTATCTTATAAATTATTTGCATCCGCTCTGTAGAAAAAGTCGCCGCCCTAGCCAAAGAGTGAGCCGAGCTAAGCTATCTACCAGAAGTTAAGTTACCCGCTCTTTGATGAAAGAAGCAAGTTAGAAGCGATAAAAAAAGAAAAAAGGGGCGAGGCTCACGGCTAAGGCGACTTTTTCAGAACTTGTTAAAACCACATTTATTCCATCCTCATCTTTCCGGTCAGCTGCGGCCAAAAGAAATCAAGTCCGGCAACCATCTCTACTCTCTGCATGGTCTCATTGGCCGTGCAGCTTAACTCCGTCTCTCCCATAACTTTTGGCAGCAATTCCTGCTGCAGCTCCGCAGGCAACTCTATACTCTGCACATAACTGCATACCGGCGTTTTAAAATTTTCATATTCTGCCACCAAGGTTTGTTTCTCAGGGAAGACTTCTTTCATTGCCCTGACTTTTTTCTCCCCTTTCTTAAGAACATAAACGTCATTATAATTCTTAGCTTCGGTAACAAATTTATTCTCTTTAGTTATCTTGGTTTCCATTCCAAAGAGATCCTTCAGCCAATCCATAATTTTCTGAGCGGTTCCCGGAGTGATATCTATGCCGTCTCTTGCATAAATAACAGCATTTAAATCTTCAGAGTAATACAAATCCCCGGGCAGCTTTTCCTTGCTTAAGTCACACTTGGTGAATTTTCCTTTCTCCCCCGTGCACAGCTGGCTGAGCTTATTTTGCGGAATTCCCAGGGAAATAAGGAAGGAATTAGCATCGTCCAGCGGCCGGTTTAAAGTTGTGGCAAAAGCAGTGCTATATTCTTTGCCTTCTTTAAGCTGAAGCACACAGACATTGTTAATGCAGGTGCCCTCATCAATGCTGAGCAGCTTTTTACCCTCGCCGGCAAGTATGTCTTTATAACAAACACTAACCTGCTCTTTCCCAGCTTTTTCTAGAGGACTCTTGGGAAGAACTGTCTTTTCTGCTGAGGCCGGGCCGCCAACATAATTCATCTGACTTTGATAATCTAAAAAGGCATCTTCGTAAGGAGCACAGTAAAGCACAAAATCATCACTTTCAGCAACTTCAACTAATTTGCTGGCGACAAATTTAGTTCTGGAAGTCCAGCTGCCTGACTGGCAATAATGGTCAAAGATGTAGGAAGAGTTGTCAATGCAGCTGGGATAATTTCCCTGATAAAAGTCTTTGGCAGTATATTCTTCTTTTCCTGAAGCGAGGACAAAGCACTGCCCTTCCTTGGGACAGAAACCCCAATTCATCCCGTTCCAGTCCCATTGCAAGGGAGATAATTTCCAATTTCCGTTTACGCAGCGGTAGGCTCTTCCGGCGTTGATGTATTCTACTGTTGAAGTCTGCCCGCTCATGGATTCGACACAGGCATAACCATTCCAGCAGTAAGTGTTCGGGCAGCAGGATGCTCCGGCGCGGGAATCATAATCATTCAATACGCTGTGCTGGGAAACGTACTTGTACTCGGCCGGCTTAAAACTGTCTGTCAACTGCAACATAGGCTCTTCCACTGCACAGGGATAAGCATATTCCAATATCAAGTAAGATGCATGTCCGGTTTTGATTTCCGGATAGTTAACTTCTGCATACTGCGGGAAATTCCCGTCTTTGTCCGCCAAAACAACCTTGGGAGTGCAGCTGCCCTTGTGTGAATAATATAAAGTAGCATTTTTAGGAACAGCAATCCTTTCCGTGCGCAGAATTTCTCCGGAAGAGCTAAGCTCTAAGGGCGGCTGGCTTTTGTCTTTAAGATATGTCCATTCGTCTTTCACCGGCTCGCCGTTGGCATTAAATATTTCCCAGCGCGGTATTTCCGTGCCATCCCTGATGAATTCGGCATTGGAAATAAAGTTTCTGGCCGGCAAGACGGTAGTAAAGTTCGTTCTTTTCTCCGCGCCCAAAGTTTCTACGGGGTCTTTTAATTTTAGCTCTGCATGCTCATAAAATGAAGATACATTTTCATCCTTAGCCGGAGTTTCTATCTTTTCATAGCCTATTTTTGTTAATGGCTCATCGCTCCAGGAGTTAATCAATGTATATTTTCCTTGCGCTTCTTTTGGTGAATAGAAGTAGGAGCAGAAGTTATTCCCCACAACCGAGCAGTATGGTTTGTCATAGAAATACTTTAATGATGTTTCCGGCATGTCTTCCTTAAGGAAGGAAGCAGCTTCACAGCCGTAAAATCCGGAGAAAGGCTCTTTCTCTACGCCTTCATTATGGAAAAGCACCTGCTGGGCGACTTTCCTGGCGACAATGTTTCCGTATTCCTGGAAAGTTTTGTGGTTTTCATCAATAAGTGTTTCTTTGGTTTTATCTTTATCCTTGCTGACAAAGTATAATTCATACAATTCCGGATGAGGATTGGTTATAGTGTATTCCGGCTCTCCGGGCAATGAAAAATAACATTCTTCTTTAGTGCAGGAATAGGTTTTGTTGGCAGTTTTTGAGAGAGTTGTTGGAGTTAAAGATTTTTTATCTATAGGAAAGTAAATCTCTGGCTTAAGCTGAGCAGCGATTGTTAATTCATGGTTCCACTTACTCTTAATCATATTCTCTTTGAGATAAATTGAACCGCTGGAAAGATAAACTGAACCGTCGGGAATAAACTCATATGTTTTTGCTTCTTCAACCGGAATATATTCCATCGTTGTTAAGTCGTAAAAAAAAACATCCAAATACTCTTCATTTGGGCTTGTTAAAGGATCGACCCAAATTAATGTTCCTTCCGGATCAAAATCAGGTAAATCTGACAATTTAAATGGCTTTTTGCATATTATTTTAAATGTGCTTTCTCCCGGCTTAAATAAAGCATTATCACTACAATCTATCAACCTTAACCATCCTCCTGTAGAGACGTTATATTTAATGACAAAAAGTGTTGCAGCAAACAAATCTTCGAATGAAACATTATACTCCTTCTCTTTATACTCAACACCAAACTCCACATTCATCACTTTATCAGCGGAAGCAACAATTTCAGAATTCCAGCAGCCATACCTTTTCTCTTGCTGACCTTCGGCTATCTCAGAAACTTGTGCTCTGCTCTTGCCGGCATAATATTCATTTTTGTCATCACCGCAGCAGTTGGCTGAATCTGCACCTACATCCAGCTCATTGTCTTTTCCCAGCCAGGCATTCGTGCCGTAAAGGCTTCTGCACAGCTCGTCACCTATAACTTCAGTTCCCTCATTCCCCTGGTCTATGTCTTTAAGCCAGTTGTTCTCTCCCGAGAAGTCCTTTCCTGAGCAGAGAGGAGTTTTTTGCGCAAACTTAAACTTTCCTTTAGGCTTCCTGCTCAGATAAACATTCTTTACGCCTATCCTGTTAGTCGTCGGCTGCTCCTGTTCAATTTTAAAATGAGTAATGCCTTTTAGATTCTCAGGAAGGGGAACTTTTACGTGCATCCAGGGAAGGCCGGCAAAGAAAGGGTTGTTAATTACGTCACCTAAAACATTCCTTCGGAAAAGAATAACTCCTTCCTTTTCTTCTTTCTTAACTTCCTTTCCCGGAGGCGGAGGCCCGTAAATTGTAAGGATCACTCTAGCTGGCTTGTGTATATCTTTTTCAGAAACAGGATTGCCACTTTCATCAACAAATGTAAGCATGAAATTAAGATAATCGTAACCGGAAAAGTCCAGGAAAGTGTTATCATAATAAGAGCTGTAATACGAAGAATCTATAGCTACAAGCGGCCCATATTTCATCTCTTTAACATTTCCTTCTTCTTCTAAAGGCAAAGTGTACAAAGCTTCCCCGGGATAACGCCCTTTTATGCCCGTGTTCCAGCGTTTGGCTCCGCCTTTTATTTCAGCAGGCTGCTGCTCTCCTTCCTTTGGCTCTTCCTGAGAAGGCTGCTCGCTTTCCGGGCCGGCACATTCCGCCCAGCTCCATCTGTTGCCTTCGTGGTAGCAGTAAAATCGGTTGGAGAATTCCATCATCTCTTCAGAAGACATATCTTTGTTATTTTCTTCTGCATTGTAAGACCATGTGAAAGTGTTATCGCTGCTTTCTTTACATTCCTTCCATTCATAGCTGTTTGAAACGACGTCGTAAGGCTGCTCGGCCGGCTTCTTGACAGTTATAATATTAAATTTGGCATTGCCTACTGCATTAACCCAGCACCAGTCTTCACAGGGAGCATTTTCTGTCCCCCAGGAAATTTCCTCAATGCTTTTTTTCTGCTCGCCGGCTACTGTTCCTTCCACAGAAACCCTTTCTTTGTTCAGGCAAATGTACCCTTTATCATCAGTTAAAGAGCCTAAATCACCTGCGCCATTGTACCCGCAGCAATGCCCTTCATTTTTGTTATCTCCTGTTTGTATCCAGGAAAAGGGAGTATTGTAGATGTTTAAGCCCTGCTTTGCCTGTGGAAGGCTGCAATAAGGCTTCTCTGCACTCTCATCAGCATTCTCATCAGCATTGGGCTTAGGCGGACAATCCTCATCCGAGCTGCATTCTTTTCCATCTTTCTTTCCGCCCACGCATACTCCCGGCTTGGTTTCTTCAGCAGGCAGAGGCACTTCCATCATCTCGCAGGAATATTGGTTTTTATTGCAATCATCATAAGTTTCCCCTTCCAGCTCATTTACTTCTTCCATTTCATCGGCATCTTCTGAGCCGCC
>JBFMFP010000125.1:0-2103 GCA_040751885.1 Nanobdellota archaeon | reverse complement strand
CAGCAAGTGCCAGATCGTAGTTGGCGTTTATTGGTTTTGCTGTCTGTTTAACGAGGCCTGACAGCACCTCGGGATGCAACCTATATTTTGTTTATCTCCGTCGAACCCTTTTCGCCCCCTTTTTTTTTACCCCAGAGAACACATGTTTTAACCGAGGCTCTGATTGTTATATGTATTTAGAGAGTAATTACTGCATATTGTCTTCAGGGGCACTTTCTTTCCACGAGTTTAAGTATACCATATTTTAAGAAAAATTACAACTATTTTTTATCAGTTGGGTGTATGTAAAATTTGTGGATAACTTTTAACACCTCTATTTTTATCAATTTCCTCCAAAGAGCAAAATGCAAAACTCGTTTATAGTTTATAGTGCATAGTTTATAGTGTATAGTGTATAGTTTATGGTTTATGGTTTATGGTTTATGGTTTATAGTCTATAGTCCTTCAACTATCTACTATCAACTATAAACTATCTACTATCAACTATAAACTATCTACTATCTTTGCCAAAGTTCAGTAAAATTATCTCTTTCCTTTCAGCGTTAAAATACTTAAAGCAAAGATATTACCAATCTTCATTCTTCTGCAATTTCTGCCTGCTTTAGTCTGAGGTCTGATGTCTATAGTCTCCTGTCTGAATCACAGATTTTTTTTAAAATGCTTGACAAAAATTTAATTAATATGCTATTATATAATCATAAGGGATGAGGAATTAAATCCCCCTTTCAATTGTAGATAGGAATCAGAAACAAGAGATATCGCTATATCTTATTGAAAATCAAATGGTTATGTTAAATTTTTGTCTTTAAATAGAGGGGAAGTTCCGTTAGAAGGATCCCCATCTTTACATATTACCAAATTCCTATCAGTTTTAGGAGACCAAATCTTAAAATGAAACCACAAATTTTAATTAGGGTGTGGCTATTCTTAAACGACAGGAGATTTATTGTATCTTCTATGGTTATGTAAAAAAGAGTTAATAAAAAAGTTCCCTCCGGGTATAGATATAAAGTAGCCACCTTAATATCTCTATCAGAGATAGTCTATTTTCAGTTATCTTTGTGTTCTTTGTGTCTCCTTTGAGAACTTTGTGTTTAATAATGTAGGTATCCTTAATTTAACCACAAACTTTACGAAGTTTTTCACAACGCTCACAGAGATATAGACTTATAATGTAATGTTCTTTATAAACAGATTCCTTAAAAAGGAACAGGAAGGCTGTTTTAACCGTCGTCCAAAAGTAGCCACACCCTTTACACTTCATTATGATTATCCTGAAGTCCCAGCTACAAACAATGGAGCGGAACAGTTCTTCAATCAATTTCGGAAGGTTGAAGACCAGAGATCATTTCGGAGATCAGAAGGAAAATATTCGGGAAGGATTGGCGCACTTGCTATTGAGTATAACTTCTCACCACTTAAATCAGGTTGTCATGAGGGACAGAGTAGAATAGAGGTCTCCGGTGTAAAGTTAAAAAAGAACATATTGGCACAAGCTATTGATTTTTATATGGTTGGAGCTCCATAAAATTCGCACATGTGTCGAAATACTAATCTACTACGAAGGAGAAGAAATTGGGAAACACAGATTGGATATTCTTGTAGAAAGCAAGGTAATAGTAGAACTAAAAACGGTGGAGGAATTAAGCAAAGCTCATTATGTTCAGGTTCGCTCCTATTTAAAAGCTACAGGTGTAAAGGTGGCTATTCTTGTAAACTTTGCTAAAGAAAAGGCAGATTTTAGAAGAGTGGAATTAGAATAATATCCCCTTATCTCCTTAATCTCCCTATCTCCTTTTCTTACACCAAGCAGTGGAGTATAATTTTGTTTTCCCAGGTCGACCTATTTCACAGGTCGAAAAATTTCATTTAATGAGGTAACTTAATGACTAAAGTAGTTATTCTATGCGGTGGAATGGGTACCAGATTACGGGAGGAAACTGAAATTCGACCGAAACCATTAGTTGAAGTAGGAAATAAACCCATCCTCTGGCACATTATGAAGATTTATTCATATTATGGATTTAATGATTTTATTCTTTGTCTGGGTTACAAAGGAGAGATGATTAAAAACTATTTCTATAACTATGAAATGCTAAATAA
>JBFMFP010000124.1:0-2111 GCA_040751885.1 Nanobdellota archaeon | reverse complement strand
TAACAGATAATAAGATAGAGGGATTTCTTGAACGAGTCGTTAATCCTATCGGTACTTCTGCAAAAGCAGACGTCCCAAAGAGATATATTGGAAGAAGAGTTTATGTGATCATAACGAAAAGCAAGGGCTAAAGGCTTTTTCTGTCCCACACCCGAAGCCGTGATGCCGATTCAGTTTAGCTGGGAGCTTTGGTCTTCTCGTAAACCCCTCAAGGGCACCTTCCAATAAGGCCCTTAAGGGTAGATTTATCCTCGCATTACTTTGCCAAAACTGAATAAAGTGTTTTTATGGGCAAAGCTCTCGCAAGGTTTTCCTTTTCTGAAGGTAAATATGGAATCCATCAAGCAGATAAGGATAGTTCTGCTTGTTATGGACTTACGTTTTCCATAACTTGTTCTCAATTCATGTTTTATTCTCCAATTCCCTCCCTCAATAGCATTAGTTGTCAGCGCCCCTAAAAATTTTCCTTTCTCGTCAAAGAATTCAGGGAATTTTTCCCTAATTTCCTTGAGGGCTTCTTCTTCAAGCTCTTTGTATTTTTTCTTTAGATATTCGTTTATCTCATCAGGCGGTTTTTTGTCTTTCTTCATCTTTTTGAGTGTTTCGTCATGTTTAGAAAGATTTTTTGCTTTATGGAGCAAACAATACAAATGTTCCATTATTTCATCTATAATATTATAAGCACCATGTTTGTCTGTTGTTACAAAATCTGCGCCAAACAAAGGTAATAGAAGTATTTTACTGAATATCTGGCAAAAAGCGACTTCATTTATTAGAAGAGAAGCATAGAGTTTGAGCAAAGCAAGGTATCCCACTGCCAGAGTAAAACCTTTTGGGTATTTGAATGGTTCTTTCCCTTCAAGTTTTCGTTCTTTATTTATCTTTTTAAATTTCTTTTTCGCCCCCTTTATAGTGGGATATGTTTCGTCGCATACGCCATCGTATTTTTCATGGGGAAATTTTTTCTTCAATTCTTTGACGTTTTCAACATCAAACATTAACTTCAGCAGGTTTATGCCTGCTACTTCTCCAAAAAGCTCTAATCCTGCATATTTTTTTACTTTTTTTTCGAATTGGAGCGCATAATTTCTTACTGTGTCTCTATCAATTTGTATTCCAAACTCCAAGGCTATTTTTTCGGTGCGATGATATGGGTTTTTGGCAGAGAGATATAAGCTTAGATCAACAACAGGCTGACAATACAAAGCACTTTCATAAAATGGAGATTCTGCCAAGTAAGTTCTGTGGCAGTCTTTACAATAGAATACCTGCACAAAGACTATAATATCTCTAAATTTTCCACCAACAATCACTTTACAAAACAGCTTACTCTGGACCTTGTGCTTCTTACAATTACATGAATGACAATGGGGGCAAGGCCGAGATTTATAATAAAAATCACCTTCAAATGCCATTAAATGCTCTATTATTGGCTGGTAGAGCAATATAGGTGTCAGTTTGTTTATTTGCTTTTTGTTCGGATTTCGCATAATTACCACCTCTTTTTACTGCTTTAAAGGCAGTAAAAGTATTTAAATGTTGCGGTATTTTAATTTTGATGTAAGATGGACGCTACAGCGGTAATTTTTGATCTTAAAGGTATAAAGAATAAAAACAAGACCCAGCTAAGAAGGAAAGTATTCGGATACCACGATATATCAAATCATGGGAACTATTCATACCAGAGAGAAGGATTGCTATCCCCCTATGTAAAAGAAAAGTGGGGGAAAGGGGTTATAATCATAAAAAGAGCATTTCAAGCGAATGTAGAACGAATATTGAAAGAACATAAAGTAAATTACAAGCTTAGAAATGTTAAATTATCATAGCTAAAATCATTCGGCATCACGCTGCCATTCACCCGTAAGGTATTTAGACAATATTATTATCTTCATAGCATATGTGGCCTTTGATAATAGGATTGATATTCATAGCATTTATAGCGATTCTTTACATGCTCAACCTATTGCTGCCTGTAACATTGTTTTTGGCAGCAGGCATTTTTGGATTCCTTTTCTACAAGTTCTTCATAAAGAAATACGACCCTTATGAAGCTGTATTAATATACAGATTTGGAAGGTTTCACAGGGTAAAGCCGGGGGGATGGGCAG
>JBFMFP010000123.1:0-2120 GCA_040751885.1 Nanobdellota archaeon | reverse complement strand
TAGAGCTTCTAAGAGACGAATTAAAAGATATTAGAAAAAAGAGAATTTTGATCGAACGTAATGCTTTGAAACTTTATAATTCTGTCATGGAAAATCCTGAAACTGGCTTGGCAAAGAGAACGGTAGATTTTAAAACGTTAATGGCTGAATATAATAAATATTGATAAGTACATACGGAGTAGGTTTCTGAAAATTTATGTGAGGTGGCGCAAAATGTTTATATTTGAATTGATTTATTTTGAATGGTGCAACAGAGAAAATGAACTTGTTCAAATTACCAAAGAATTTCCTGAAGAAAAAGAATTGGCAGAATTTATTAACAAAAAAAATAATGACCGAAAAATGATTGTTGTAACGCAAGCATATCGTCATGCGTCAAATAGAAACGCTTCGATCAGACTAATTAGATTGACCTGATAAAGTCAAAATTTTTATTGATTTTTTCATTTCAAAAAGGAGATTTGGAGGATTTGTCGAATAAGTATAGTAAGAAATCAAATTGAAAGGATAAAAACTATGCTTATACTAGATTACCCAGATTGGGAAAAACCAACGCTTTTCGAAGCATTTCTCCCTAAATCACTTTTTGAATTAACACCAGAATTGGTCGAAATAGATCAACTGTTAAACAATCCTGTTTTTGAAGAGCCCATCGTTTTAAGATTCAATACTTTACTTGGCAGACCTACGGTTCCTGTCCGAGTATTTATTCGAATGATGGTTCTTAAGTTTTACTTGTGTATCAGTTATGAAGATTTATCAGTTCTTGTTTCTAAAACACCCATGTACAAGCGTTTCTGCCATATTCCTATGGAGATGGACGCACCTACAGATACGGCGATGATGAAAATCACAAAGAAATATGGTGATGAAATCATTCGAGAACTCAACGATAATTTCATCTTAGAGCTAAGAAAAAAGAAAATCATCAAAGGACGAAAAATCCGAATTGATTCAACCGTTATAGAATCTAACATAGCTTATCCAACCGATGCAGAACTGCTGTATAAAGGCGTTGAAAGACTAGAAACGATAATGACCGCTGTTAAAAAACAACAAGGACAAAGTGTCCGAAAGTCCGCTAAAAAAAAAACGAAAGAAATGAAACGCAAGCTTCTAACCATCAATAAAATGGTGCGCCGAAGAACCAATGAAACAATCACTGAGGTGAGAAACATAACGGGTACAATGGCTAACATGGCCAAAGAAACTTTGAAACAAGCGCAGTCTATGATGAAAAAACTAGTTTGTGAATCAAAGAAGGACCAAAGCCTAAAACTCGGATTATTAGAAACCATTCAAACTGTTGAAACCGTTGTAAATCAAACTGAACTTGTGAATGCTGGAGGCAAACCAGAAAACCGAGTTGTTAGCATAATCGATACCGACGCGAGACCAATCTCAAAAGGAAAGTTAGGAAAACGAATTGAATTTGGTCACGTTCTTCAAATAGAGGAAGACGTTAAAGGCATTGTAACTGGCTATAGTATCCACAAGGGGAATCCTTCAGATAAAACGTTGCTTATAGATGCAATCCATCATCATGTGAACATATTCAAAAAAGCGCCTAGAGAAATTGCCGTGGATAGAGGATATTACTCGAAGGCAAATGAGGATGAGTTGATATCTTTAGGGGTAAAACACCTTAGTATGCCGAAACCAGGAAAAAAATCAAAAGATCGGCAAGCATTAGAGACTACAAACAAGTTTAAAAATCTTCAAAAATTCCGTGCTGGCGTAGAAGCGCGAATCAGTTGTTTAAAGCGCTCGTTTGGAATGAGAAGAAGTTATTTAAGAGGTCATAAAGGTACCTCTATTTGGTGTGGGTATGGCATCTTTGCTCACAATCTTCGGAAAGCAGCACGGCTGCTTATCGTGTAAAACCCCTCGAGATTGAGGTGATAAGTGAGCATTTCTTGAAATTATTGACTTGAAAAAATAAAAATTGACCTTGATAATTGGTATTTCATTAATGATTTCATTTTTTTTAACTGATTTATCAGGTCAATCTAATTAATACCTAAGGCGTATAAAGAATATAAGTGAACGTAGTGAAGTTGCTCGACTTGGAGGTGTGAAGATGAAAAAAATACATATGCTATTATTAACAGTGTTGCTGG
>JBFMFP010000122.1:0-2155 GCA_040751885.1 Nanobdellota archaeon | reverse complement strand
AAAACCACGGCGCTTGGTCGGGGCTTTTTTACTCACACCACTGCAATATTATTTTTTTATTTACTATTAGGACATTTGTCCTCATTTCACCAATACCATCTTGCCCGTAAGCAGATGCTTATTATAGTTAATTTAATAAAAATAAATTCCTGATGGTAAGCTGCTGCCGTCAAATGTTACTTCGTGGTGTCCTGTGGACTTCTTTTCATTTACTAATGTTTCTATTTCCTTGCCTAACATTGTAATGCACTCCCAAAGTCAAGACAAAAATTATTAAAAAAGAGTAGAGACATTTTCAAGCTGCCTTTTTTAGATTTAGTTTTTTAATAAAATCGACCGGGCTTATGTTTCCCAAAGCTGAATGAGGATAATCATTGTTATAAAACATTATAAAGTTTTCAACAGCTTTTGCAGCATCTTCAACTTTATCAAACATGTTTGCCCAGACTACTTCTTCCTTAAATGTTCTGAAAAATCTTTCGGTCTCTGCATTGCCTTTAGGATTTGAGTATGATGTTGTTATGTGTTTGATCTCAAGGTTACTGCAGTTGTTCTCATACTTGATACTTGTTGGTTGAGAACCGTTATCACTTATTAGCATTAATCCATATTCTCTGCTGCCGATAATTAGTTCTTCATCTACAGCTTGGTTTAAGGCAGCTAACCATTGATCTGTTTTGCAGCGTAACGATAAATCCCAGCCGACTATTTTCTTTGTATACCAGTCAAGTACTACTACAAAATAAATCCATCCTACAGTATCAATATAGAACTTTGTCATATCGGTTCCCCAGATTTGATTCTGTCTTTCAGCTATTGGCTTTGCTCTCTGGTCTCTTCGTTTTGCCTTGTATTGTTTGACATCAACCAACAAAGCATTGTCTTTCATTAGTCGGTATACATATTTTCTGCTTACATGGATGTTCAGTTTATACTGTAAATATGCCCTTGTTCTTCGATATCCCCAAAACGGATGCTCTGACTTTATCAAGCGTATTTTTTCCAGAATTTCCTCTCGTTTTTCTTTTCGATGTTCAGATACAACAACATCCTTAACACTTTGTCTTTGTCGATAATATTGTGAACGACTTAGCCCCAATACTCGGCAAATATTTTTTACTGTATGTCCTTCTATTACCAACTCGTTTATCATTTCCTTGCCACTCAATCCAGATTCAAATTTTTTTTTAATATCTGTATCTCAACTGTCTGACGACCTATTACTTTTTCCAACTCTTCAATCTTTGCTTTTTCCAATTTGTTTGTGCCGGAATAACCATTCTGTGTTACTGCTTTTTTACCACCTTCCAAAAACTTATCACGGAGCTTGTAGTACCATGCTTGGGACACTCCGTGCTTTGAACATATCTCCGATACTGCTGATTCCCCTTTAAGTCCTTCTAGTATGATGGAGAGTTTTTCTTCAGGTGATTTTTGTATCGTCTGCTTCATTTATTAACTCCTTTTTTTTATGTAACATATTGAGCTTTTCCAGATTAATCGGCAACTGTTTTTTGCCAAATACTGATGCACTTCGCTACGCTTCGTGCATCAGTATTAATCCTTTTTCTATACATCAGCTGTGTCTCTTATTTTAGGAGTGCAGTATATAATCCTATTTTCAGAATCACTACGCTTTCGATACATCTCCCATATGTGAACTGCCGGCAATTCCAAATTAGTTACAACTATACTGTATCGGTATGCTTTTCGATCTACCTCTTCAGGAAACAACACCAATTCTTTTCCTGCTGCTATAGGATATATTTCGATATTCTTCTTCACAACAGTAAACTTTCGTGCGCGCTGCCATCCCATTGCTTTATATGTAAACTCTGCAATTTCTATCCCCGCATGTATCGGTACAAATCGTAAGCCGTTGATAAGAATTTTCTTAATTTGGTTTGTAAACTTCGCTGCTACTATATATGACAATCCCTTCTCCTCGAAGAAATTCAAGCTTTTTTCACTGAAAAAACCATTGTCGGCTCGTATCAACCCAACTTCCATCCTACCTAACAGAGAAAAGGTCTCCTCTAAAAAGTTTGCCATGTTATTCGACGAGAATGTATTTCCAGGTCGAAGCCAACCGTTGGCTGCAACTTTCAATTCGGAGATAAAGGCGATCAGTGGATGTTGACTCGGACGTCCGTGT
>JBFMFP010000121.1:0-2165 GCA_040751885.1 Nanobdellota archaeon | reverse complement strand
AAATTATTGAAGAAGCTAAAAAGAAAGTTGAAGAGATGATATTAGGAGAATAATTTTTAGGAGGTTTATATGCCGCTCCCATCTCTGGTAAAAACAGTTGTTGACAAGAAAGTTGGCGACTTCTGTAAGAAGAGAGTCCCGGCGCATGTGCTTGATAAGCTAAATTTATCTTATAAAATAAGAGGCAGCAGCGTGACGCTTTTTGAGAACAGAGCGCCATGGCATCCTGATATGAGAGAATGGACTTCTATGGCAATAGCCCAGCTTAGATATAATGAAAAAACAGGGGAATGGACTCTTTACTGTGCTGATAGGAATGATAAATGGCACGAATATTATGATATGGAACCGACAAAAAATATAGACAAAATTCTGGTTGAAATAGACGAAGACCCTACAGGAATCTTCTGGGGATGAAAATTGAACGGAGAGATAAGAAGATTAGCGTTATCCGGCTTGAAGAATGCATATCGAGATTAAGGATAATAGAAGGAGATAAATAATGATGGTAAAAAGTCCAGAAATAAAAGTTAATCCTGACGTGTTGAAAACACTCCGCGAAAGTTCTGGATATACTGTTGAGGAGATAGCAAAAAAGATTAAGACCACTGTTACTAAAGTACAAGAAACAGAAAAGGGGATTGCCTCATTTACTTTGACTCAGATAAAAAAATTGGCTGATATTTACCACCGTTCCCTTGCTGCGTTTTTTACAGACACACTCCCTGCAATGCCTGCACTAACTGACTTTAGAATAAATCGTGAAAAAAGATTAACTCCGCAGGTATATATAGCTGAAAGAAGGGCGTATTACATAACTAATAAATTAGCCGAGTTGACTGACAAGAGAAGTCAGATTCCAGATTTTCCAGAGGCATTAAAACCCGATGAATTAGCGCGGAAATTCAGAGAGTATTTGCAAGTCAATCTATTGAAATCGAAGAAACCAGAAGAACTTTTAATGCATTACAAACAGGTATTAGAAGAAAAATTATTAATATCAATAATAGAATTACCATTAAAGGCAGAAGATGTTAGAGGCTTTAGCGTTTCTGCTGATATCTCTATCGTTGTTTTAAATGAGGAGGACAATCCATCGATAAAATTATTTTCCCTTTTTCACGAACTATATCACTTAATAAAAAGAATCTCTGGCATATGTTCAATCGAGATTGAGCATAAAGACGGAGACATGGAAGCAAGCTGTAATTTGTTTTCTGCAGAATTCCTTGTGCCTGTAGATGACTTAAAGAAAGAGTATAAGAAATTTATGAAATTAGATGAAAGCACAGTTTCAGAGCTTTCCAAAATCTACGGAGTAAGCAAACAGGTAATTATGCTTAGACTTCTCTTGTTGGGATATATTCCGAAAGAAAGATATGAACAGTTTAAGAGGGAGGGAGAAAAGAAATTAAAAGAAAGAATATTTGGCCGCAGAGATTGGGATAAAGTATTTCAGAGTCGCATCGGAAATTTAGTTATAAAAGAAGCGACCAATGCTTATCGGTCTGGCAAAATTTCTTATTCTGAGGTAATGGATATCTTAAACTTGAAAGCAAAATACACAGAAAAATTTATCGAACGGTAATTTGGAATGCCCCGAGATCCGGAATTATTCCCAAAAACAGTCTATTGCATTGATACAAGCTCTTTAATAAATCTCAAGCCTTTCCGGAGAGATGTATTCCCCACAATTTGGAGCAAATTAGAAAGCATGATAAAAAACGGAGAGTTAATAGCACCCTTGGAAGTTTATGGAGAAATTGAAGCTGGAAAAGATAAAATCTATGACTGGTGTAAAAATAACAAGAAGATGTTCAAAGATTTAGATGAATGTCAAATCCAAAAATTGCAAGAAGTTAAAAAGCAGTATGATAAAAACTATTGGGAAAATGAAATTAATAAACCAAAGTGGGCTGACCCGTGGGTTATAGCTCTTAGCATTTGTGAGGAAGCAATCATCGTTGCGGATGAAAAAAATACACAGAATAGAATTCCGGTAATATCTTCCATGTTTGAATTGAAATGCCTTGAGTTGACCATAATCCACCATCAAACTGAGGCAACCGGCGGCTGAAGACAATTTTTGATAAGTTTATGGCTTTAATTTCGGAGATCGCACTTTAAACGTGATGGAGAACGGCGTCCCAATTCATCAATTCTGC
>JBFMFP010000120.1:0-2210 GCA_040751885.1 Nanobdellota archaeon | reverse complement strand
GCCCATAATTATTAATTCTGCTTTTTCGCAGTTATGCCCAAGGAGGATGTACTGCTCCAGGCGGTTGAAGAGCTGTAAGTAGGGATCATAGTTGTTGCGTATCCCCCTCATTGTTGCCGGCTCTTTTCCCGTGTAAGACTGCGGAACGTCACCAAAATTGCTCTTTGGCCCGCCGGGGCACATGATGCATGGCCCGCCTGTCTGCACATGCGGGCAGGGAAAGGGTTTAGTCATTATGGCTATTGGAGCTACTCCGGAAATTGTCCGCGTCGGCTTGGTAATGAGGACTTTTTTGAATTCGCCGATTTTTTCTTTAGGCAGGGAAAGAAGCAGCTCTATATTTGTAGGAATGGTTTTTAAACTATATCTTTTGGCAGCTTTTCTTTTGATTTCATTAATTTTTTTCTCAGTGATATTCTTAGTGATATTTTCAGTGATATTCTTACTGCTGTTTCTTTTACTTCTTTTTAGGTTAATCTCCGCGAATATCTCTGAATACGCTTCCTTTATTTTGTTATCTGCTTGTGTGCAGGGCATGGGGTTAGATTTTTAACAGCTTTTCATTAAGGTTTTCACGAAATCTTTATAAATCGTCCCCTCTACCAGCTTTGCTATGGTCATGAGGATAGGAACTAAGCAGAGGAAGACGCGTTATAAGTTCAGGAAGAATTACCGTGAGAAAGGGAAAGTGTCCTTGTCAAGGTATTTCCAGGCGTTTAATCCTGGAGAAAGAGTTAACTTAAAGATCAATTCCGGCGTCGTTGAAGGAAGGTTTTTCCCCAGGTTTCAGGGCCTTAGCGGAGAGATTACCGGAAAGAAAGGCTCTTGCTATAGGGTGCTTATCAATGACAACGGCAAGGAAAAGACCCTGATTGTTCATCCCATCCATCTTAAGAAGCAGTAAAAACAATAAATAACTAATAATAACTAATAATAAGCAAACAAAAGAACAATAAATAACTAATAAATCATAAGCAAACAAAAGATAAATAATAAGCAAACAAAAGAACAAGTAAACAGAAGAATAAGTAAACAAAAAATAAGATTAATTCAAAATGGCCATACCGGGATTTATTGAGGAAAAGCCTTTATCGTTGGCAGATGTTCGAGTTACCTTGAAAACTGTTGAGAAGAGGGATGGCGAGCTGAACTTTCTTTCCAACAGGGCTAAGGAATATTTAGAGCAGTTTACAGTTCTTTCACTTGAAAAAAAAGAAGAATTACACAAAAAACTGGTGAATTTGCAGTTAACCCGTTTGAAGGAAGAGCATTTTTGTAAAATTATTGATTTTCTGCCCAAGACGGTTGACGAGCTTAAAGTGGTTCTGCAGGCCTATCCCCTTAGCTTGCCTAAGAAGGATCAGGAATCTGTTATAGCAGTTATTACTGATTTTACAAAATAAAAGCGTAATTTTTATTAAATTCAAATGATTAATACTAATAATTAAAGCAATAAAGCTTAAAAATCAAAATAATTAATAAAATAATTAATAATTACCAAAATAATTAATAATTTAAACGATAAAACAATAATTAAATTGGGCATTAAATTAGAATTGGGCCTTAAATTAGGCAGGCTACTGAATAAAAATGGATGAGATCACCGAACAAAAAATTGTACGCGAAGAGAAAGCTGTTATTTTAGACTATCTTGAGCACGGCTATCCTTTTGAGCAGGGGACAGTAAAAACACCGCTAGCTCAGGCTTTAGGCACCGAGCATCTTACTTTGCTGGAATTAATACCAAAGAAAGGAGTATTCCTGCAGCCGCACCAGGAAGTGTACATCGGCGAGGGAAAGAGGGAAGAAATACACCATATTAAAGGCAAAATTTCTGCCGACAAGCTGACTGCTACAGCTAAAAACGAGCTTAAGCACATCATTGAAAAAGTAGTTGACAGCAATGAAAAAAAGTATATTGAGTTCTTTAACAAGGCCCAGCCGCTGAGTATGAGAATGCACCAGCTGGAATTGTTGCCGGGAGTGGGCAAGAAGCATATGTGGGAAGTTTTAAATGCGCGGAAAGCCAAGCCTTTTGAGAGTTTTGAAGATTTAAAAGAAAGGGTTAAGCTGCTGCCGGATCCCAAGCAGCTGATTATCAAAAGAATTCTTTCCGAGATGGAAGGCAAAGAGAAGTATAATTTGTTTGTGAGATAATAATTTGTTTGTGGATAGTATTTGTAGATTTTAGGGTTTTTTTAAAGAATTTT
>JBFMFP010000119.1:0-2254 GCA_040751885.1 Nanobdellota archaeon | reverse complement strand
TAGAGTAAACTTAAAAGATTCCAGTTCAAATTTTGAATGGAGCATTCATGTGCCTCTTGAGCCAAAACAGAAGAAAATATTGAAAGAGCTAGGTGTTGTGTATAAAAATTAGGGAAAATTCAGGTAATTAGGATGTCGCTAATCGCTCTTCTTTTGGGGCAATCTCTTAAACTGTAAACTTAAATCAAAATGAGAGGGTCAAAAGTTATGATGATGTATCTGTATGTTCAATAATATACTGTCCAACTCTCTCTACAATCGGATTTAATTCTTCATCAGACCGATAAGATTTTTTTGCTATTGTTTCCCCTGTTGGTAATGGTCCCCAAGCACCGGGATCAAACGTTCCTCTTCTAAATAATGCTGCTTTTGCGGTTCCTTTCTTATGTACAATCAATCTATCTGAAAACAATCCTCCACAAAGAATTAATTCTACTGAAGCGTTATCAGGAGAATCTCCAACAAAATAAGAACCTAATGCATGATCTACACATACATCAACTAATGATTCTTCGTTACTATGTTCTTTGAAAGCACCAACAAACCGCTGGTCGTACCATGTTGGAAAACCTTTTGAAATGTCACGTCCTCCATGTTTTTCTCCCCAGTACGGCTTAATATAAAACCTATACCGCTCTGGAGGAATCCATCGGCCTTTAGAATCGTAAATCTCATCTTGTTCTCTCTGTTCTAACATTTTTCTTACTATTTTTCCACAATCTAATGAATAAGTTGTTTCATCATCTACAACATAAACTGTTGTTCCTCGTGGCAAATCCATGTGTTTATACAAATCATCTGAGAAATCAGCAATTCCATGGATAAAACGTAGTACTTCCCTTCCTTCACCTACAACATGCTTAAGTTCTTCAACCCTCTGTCTCAAACTAGCACTCCTCGGTTTAGGGGGACGAAATCCTGTTGGTTTTTCTCCAAACGTTTCTTTAATCCTTTGTATGAGATTCATTTTACTTCTAAATAGTTGTACTCAAGAAGTATTTAATAATTTCTTCTCCTGTGTGGGAGAACAATAGAAAAATATAAAAATAAGAACGATTTGAAAGCACTATGGACACAAAAATCCTAAAAGAAACTGGTTTATCTGATAACGAAGTTAAACTTTATCTTGAATTGCTTAAATTAGGTGAAACTTCAACTGGTCCTTTAATCAAAAACACAGGCATAGCAAGTTCAAGAGTTTATACTTCTCTCTCATCATTAGTTAATAGAGGATTAGTTACATTCATCACTAAAAACAATACAAAATATTACAAAGCCGAAAATCCCGATACTCTGCTCAAAAATGTTGAAGAAAAGAAAAAACAATTAGAAGAAATACTTCCTAATTTAAAATCAATAATGAAAAAAGAAGAAAAAGAAACTTATTCAACAATTTTTGAGGGCTTTAATGGATTTAAAACTGCTTTTCAAAATCAAATA
The DNA here is from genome assembly GCA_040751885.1 of Nanobdellota archaeon. Taxonomy (GTDB): domain Archaea; phylum Nanobdellota; class Nanobdellia; order Woesearchaeales; family GW2011-AR9; genus JBFMFP01. Next base: position 814 of record JBFMFP010000119.1, on the reverse strand, counting down.
GATGAATGTATCGCTAAAGATGAAATTTTTGTTATTGGATTTAGTCCGCAAAATTATGCTTTCAAATCATTAAGAACCTTCTTGAAGAATATTGATCTTAAAAGACATAAGAAAAAAGTAAAATTGAAAATTATCCTTCCTAAAGAATCAAAAAATACTATTGGAAAAGATAGGGAAAAAGAGCCATATACAAATGTAAGATACATGTCTGGTGGATTTTTTAGTCCAACTGCGATGAACATATACAAAGACTATGTCCTCTTAACAATCTGGGAAGAAAAACCAACAGTATTCTTGATAAAAAATGACAAAATAGCGACGAGTTTCAAACAATACTTTAACTCTCTCTGGAACATAGCAAAAAAATAAAAACTTTTGACCCCCTTTCTATGTCTATTCTCTAAACTGAGATTGCCCTTGCTTCTACCACTAAAAATTACTCTGCGTCGGCTTCGCCTCCTTGCCACCCCGTAAAGGGGTGGGGACATAACATCGTTAACTTCAATTTTTTATGACCTAGAACATAAGTACGCTATCGCTAAGTTTATTCCTTTCGACTGGTGCCTTTACTAACCGTACTAACAAATCAACTCTTGGGGGTGGTTTTTCCTCTATGACAAGACTTAATGACCTAACTTTGCCACATAACATTTAAAATATATTTCTCATAGAAGATTTTAAGGTGATAGCTGACATCTGTTTATCCAGAAGAGCTTTTCACACAGCTAGGGTTTAAGGAAATGCCTGCGGACAGGTCGCTTTATCGTGACCTTGAGAGAATAGGATTAAGAGTGCCGTTTCTTGAGGAAAGATA
>JBFMFP010000118.1:0-2266 GCA_040751885.1 Nanobdellota archaeon | reverse complement strand
ATTGACTTTATTTTCTCATAATTTGCAATACCATTTTCCGCCAGTTTATTCTCAAAATTTACCAGTGTAGATGGACTTAATTTTAACCCAAGTTCCTAAAAATAGCATTGAAAAAGTGCAAAATTTTCAAGAATTTGATATTTGAAATTTTGGGGCTCGTCGGAGAACCAGATTGTATAGTTAAAAAAGCGTAGGGACAATCATTAAACTACCACTTGACAAAACAATCCGGATATGATATAATATACATTGACGATAAGATATATTGGTTGGTTACCCAGTATAAGCAAATAGACAAGGAGGGACAATATGTATCCTAAAATCGTCAGTGTGATAAGTGGCAGGAAACATAAGAAGGTGCTAATGTATTTACGGCTAGTAGAGACATATCGTAAGAACGGGCGCCCTACGCATAGAGTGGTAGCGAACCTTGGCAGATTAGATCTTATTGGAGAGAAATTAGGTAATTTATTAAAGCAATTACGTAAATTTACTTCTGAAGTATTGGTTACGCCTGAAGAGATAGAATCAAAAGCAGCATTAGAATATGGTCCGCTATTAGTTGGGAAGAAATTATGGGAAGAAACAGGGTTAGGAAAATTATTATCAGATAAATTTACAAATTTAAAGATTACAAAATATGGAGAGCCACAGGTTTTAGCGATGGTGTTAAACAGGATGATGTGTCCATCAAGTGAATTAAGCATGATAAACTGGCTTGACGAAATATATTTACCTGAATTTGAAAATCCGCTATTTGGTAAACCAGAAGAAGCATCAAAAGTTCGTGCTGAAAGGTTCTATCGGTGTTTAGATTATTTAATCAGGGAAAAGAGAAGTATAGAAGACCATTTATGGAATTTTACAAGGACACTATTGCCAGCAGATATAATATTCTATGATATTACAAATGTTCAATTTGAGGGCGATGGTCCCAAATCAGCCAGAATAGGATATGCACGGTTAGGGAAGCGAAATCACAAACAGATATTATTGGGGTTGGTAGTGCTTGGTGGATTGCCAGTGGCTCATCATGTGTTCAGAGGCAACCGTGCAGAAAAAACAACACTTGACTGGATAAGTCAGACGGTAAAGAAAAGATACAATGTAAACAAAATAATCTATGTAGCAGATCGCGGGATGATAACAACATCTAATTTAGAAGCGATAGAAAAGAGAAAAGACGGCTACATAGTCGGTATAAAACGCAGACATAATAAGGAAAGCGAAAAACTCTTAGAAGAAAATCCTGAAACATTTGATAAAATTAAAGAGAATTTATTCGCAAAAGAAATAAGGTTAAGTGATGTAAGATTTATAGTATGTTTCAATCCATTAAAGGCATCTGAGGAAAAAAAGAAGCGTCGGGAGATTATTCAGGAATTGGAGACGGATTTGCATTCCCTGAAAGAAAAAGTCAAAATAGGTCAACTAAAAAAAGTTAAACCAATAATAGCCAGAGCAGAGGAAATATTGAGACATAAACATGGAAAAAGATATTTTGATTACGAAGCAGGGGTTGGTAAATTTGAATACTGGATTGATACTAAAAATATTGGTAAGGAAGAAAAGTTAGACGGCAAATTTATAGTAAAGACAAAAGAGAAAGGACTTTTAACCGAAGAAGTAGTTAAACGATACAAAGATTTAGCCGATGTAGAGAATATGTTCAAGGAGTTAAAAGATTTTTTATGTGTTATGCCTGTATATCATTACGCAGACAGGCGTGTTAAGGCACATATCTTTGTATGTGTGTTAGCATTATTTTTAGAAAAATATTTTGAACAGAAGTTAGAGACAGCCCAGATTGATATTTCTGCAAGGAAAGCGATACGGGAACTAAAAAAAATTAGAGTTGTAATCAATCAGGTTGGAAAGTTTACATTGAAGTATGTAACTCCACCTAATGATGAAATGAAAAAGATACTGAACTCTGTTGGTATTATGGAATTACCTAAAATATTATCGGATATAATGCCTGTTGGAAAGAGTAGCAAAATGGCTAAATTTCGTTCCGACGGAAGCTCGTCGGTAATTTTGTAGGGACAATCAAAAATTGACTTTCAGACGGAAAAGCACAAATCAACTGTGGAAGTTGGGTTGAAACAAGGTGCTCTCACCTATTAACCCATCTACACTGGGTTTTCTCTACACTTTATCGCTTTCTTACCAAAACTGCACTGTTACCTCTTTTTATCTTTCCGTGATTCAGTGTTTCAGTGGTTTTCATTTTATTTTTGACACTACCATTTTGATATTGTCAAAT
>JBFMFP010000117.1:0-2488 GCA_040751885.1 Nanobdellota archaeon | reverse complement strand
AAACAAAAATCAATTTGAAAAGATAGTAACGCTGTCAAAAGAGCAAGAAAAGATTATTATAGCGGTGGATAGATCGATAATAAAGTTAAATGTAGTGACTAAAAACTAGCAGAAATTCAGGTAATTAGTTCTCAGAAAGAAGAATTGAAACGTCTTCCATTAGGCATAGAAAGAGAGCTTCTTAACGTGATTAAATTTCCCGCTCCCCAAGCCGTTATCTTGACAGGAGTAAGAAGATGCGGAAAAAGCACGCTACTTAGACAGCTGATGAAGAAACAAAAAGAGTATTATTACTTTAATTTTGAAGACCAAAGAATTGCTTCATTTGGAGTAGAAGATTTTGATAAGCTGGAAGAACTCCTGCCCTTCGAATATGAACAGAACCATAATTATTTTCTTGATGAAATCCAAAACGTGCCTAAATGGGAATTGTTTGTAAGAAAGCTTCTCCAATACGGAGAGAAGTGTGTTATAACCGGTTCAAATGCTTCCCTCTTAAGCAGGGAGCTGGGAACACGATTAACCGGAAGGCATCTCAACTACGAGTTATTTCCCTTTTCCTACTCAGAATACTTACAATATTATCATCAGAACCCATGTGCCGCTACTTTGAAAGAATACCTTAAAAATGGAGGCTTCCCAGAATACCTGCATGACCAGAATAGCTTATTCCTTCAGGAGCTACTTAAAGATATTCTTACCAGAGATATTATTGTCCGTTATAAAATAAGGGAATCAAGAAAAATGCAGGAGTTGGCAATTTATATCTTAACCAGTGCCGGAAAGGAGTTTTCTTACAATAATCTGGCTAAATTATTTGATTTTGGCTCAGTTAATACAGCTATATCTTATGTTTCTTATCTTGAAGATAGTTACTTAATTTTTACTATACCTAAATTTTCTTATTCATACCGGCAGCAATTAATTGGCCAAAAAAAAGCGTACGGAATTGATACTGGCTTAATTTCCGCCAATTCGGTCACGTTTTCACCGGATGAAGGCCGTGCCTTGGAAAACGCCGTATTTCTGCAATTAAGAAGAAACAACCGAGATATATTTTTCTTTAAGGAAAAAAGGGAGTGTGATTTCCTCGTGAAAGAGAAAAATAAAGCTAAAGAAGCCATTCAGGTATGTTGGGAAATTAATTCTGATAATCAAGAACGGGAAATAAGCGGGATAAAGGAAGCTATGGAAAAAACAAATCTTTCCAAAGGAACCATTATTACATTCAATCAAGAAGATAGTTTATGTGGCATTAAAGTCCTGCCGTTCTGGAAATGGGCTGTTAGAAAATGAAGGGAGTCTATTTACTTCTTCAGTTGACATCTTGTTTAGTTGGCATCTTATTTACTTCTTTGGTTGATATCTCTTTATAGAATTTATTTAAATTTGTAATTATTCGGCTTTGTGAAGCAAAGTGCCTATCAATACACATTCATTATCTTTCTTAACCCTAAGCTAAACGCTATAGAAAACACGATGTATGCTGCCAGCCAGCCCGGATACCAGCCAAAAAGGGAAAAACTGCTCCCAAAAGGCTTGAGCTTATTATAATTGATAGTTATCCTTTGTATGTCTGAATGCTGGAATTCAGCAAAAGGTTCAGCATATTCCATTTTCTTTGTAATCAGTACATTCTTTACCTGCTTTTCCTTCCCTGCTTTTACAGAGAGGATATGCTCCCCGGCAGTGCTTTTTAAATCCCATGTTAAATCACCTCTAACCGCACCGTTTATTTCCTGCTTGGCCGCGGAGAGCAGCTCCGTTCCCTCATCCGCTACCAATTCTGCCTCTCCAGCAGCACCTTCCCTGAACAGGGCAGTCACGCTATAGGTCTCCTCAGGATAAATCGGCTCATAAGCCAAATGAGCATTCATCCAGCTAAAGATAATAATTATAGGTATCAAAGTAATCAGCGTGGACTTAAATGAATGTTTCATGTACTCCAGATTGGCTTTCATGGCTTCTTTCTGCACTTTCATCATTTCATTTGGATTACTGCGCAGATCCTTCATCTTCTTCTGGAACTCTTTTTGCTGCTCTTTCAGCCGTTTCATCTCATCCTGATTTGTAAAGTACTTATACACTAAAGTTATCAGTAAAGAAATAATAAAAGACAAAGCAAGAAGCGTCAACAGAGGGCTGTAATTCAGTAAAGGCTGAAATACAGGGTTAAAAACCGGATCTAAAAAAACCATACAATTACTCCTTTATGTTTACTCCTTTATAATCACTCTTTTATGTATGTATACTCCTTTATAATCACTCTTTTATGCATATTTACTCCTTTATTTTGCCCATTCATTTTATTCTATCATTTTTCTAAGCGCCGGATGCATGTCCAAGTCACAAACCTTTTGGCTCGCTCCTATGAGAATTCTTTGATGAATAAAGGAAAAATCTTTCCCTTACTCACCACTGTTGTGTTGTTGTTATACTTTAAATATCACCTCATATTTAATACTTTCTGTCCCTTGGAAGGATGAGC
>JBFMFP010000012.1:0-24614 GCA_040751885.1 Nanobdellota archaeon | reverse complement strand
TCTTTTTGAGGAGGCTTTCCGTATCAATGATTCTTTCCGTGTCAATTATTTCCTCTTTTTCTTTCTCTTTCTCTTCCTTTACATCATACCCTTTTCCTTCTCTCCTGGCGGTTTCTTTCTTTTTTTCCTCTTCTCCGGCGCTAAACTCCCTGCTTAATTCAGAAAGAGGATGACCTTTGCAGGAAATGTTGAAAGATTTATACCAGCCAAACGGAGCGCGGATAACTTTGTATTTCTCTTTATCAGCAAGGAGAATCTTTTCTGCTTCTTTGATCAGCTCTTCTGCTTTTTTGGGCTTTGCTAAACTGGAACTGAGGTGAGCATAAGGGTAGAGCACAATGGTCTCGGTTTTAACCTGCCGGGCGACATCCTCAATTTCCTGTATGTATCTCCGGGTAACTTCAGCAATGTTTTCTTCATCTCTTTTTTCAACTGCAGTAAAGACCACAAGGCATTCTTCCACTCGTTTCTTTCCCTCTTTAACTTCTTCTGCTTCCTTAAGGGCTTTCTTTTTGGTCTCAAATTCAATAAAATCTGCGTGTATGGTGAGGATTTTCATCTTGTCTTTGTCCTATCTTCTCGGTTGTTTTTAAATTCTTTTCTTTTTTTTAAAAAGTTTTAAAAATCAGTATAATTTGTCATTTCAAACAGAAAGAGACCTAAAAATAAGGAACAAGAAAATAAAAAACTATACTCACTCGCATAAATAATTGAGCGAATAGATGCTCGTTCGTAATAAGCAAAGCGCACTGTTCATGCTCAAATATTTGTGCGCTTTGCTATATTTTCAGTCATAAATAAAGCTTTCATACCTTATTTACGAAAATAAACAATAAATTATAAATTTCCGCTTAACATTATTCTCAGAGCAGCTTCCATGATTGGAGTTGTATCTTTCCCTTGCAGGTGGTATGACTCGGTCAATAACCATAACTCATGCGGGCTTGTTTCTTTGAATTTTCTTGGAACTCTTTCACCTAAAGCGCCAATTATTTTGGCAGCCATATCAACATCGCTAGCGTCAGGCAATTGCCCTAAACCAATACTTCTTACAGCATCACTAACGTGACGAAAAGCTTCTCCGTATTGATCTTGCGTGTAACTATGTCGCTGAACCGCATCAAATTCCTCCCGAGTAAGTCCTCCCCGACTAGCTTTATACGCTTCAAATGTAACTGAATCAATGCTCATTTTATTTTTAACTTCTCTGCTCACTTACAACTTTATTCCCGGCTTGTAAAAGTTCCTTACACTTTCTGCAAATCCTTGCGCTGCAACAGCTTGCGCAAGAATCGGGGCACGCTTTAAAAGAGCCGTGTATACTTCTGGAGTGTATCCAGTTAGTCCCTGCGGAATTGGTTTGCCAGCAAGTCCATTAGCTCCATCCATTAAGTCATAGACCATGAGCTTGAATTCCATCACAAAACCCAGAGGGCTTATTTGCTCACGTCTATTTAATCTTTCTGCAAAGTAGGTGCCAACTTTACACATAAGCTCGTCTGCATCGGGCATATGCTCTCTCAATTTCCTTAATTTTTCTTGCATTTCCCGTATTTCTGGGGTTGACATTGCTTGCTCAAGGCCCATTTTTTACCTCATGATTTTGATAATTGTAATTTTGGTTAATTGTAATTTTGGTTAATTGTAATTTTAATATAATTATAATTTAAATGAACTTAAATAATTTAAATGAACTTAAATAAACCTACAGATAAGTTTCTATTTATAAATCTTTTGGTAATTTTTGTCATTTTTAAGAAGTAAAAACCAACGCGAATGAGCACAGGGCCTTCGCATTATTGTTCATTTTTGTTTTTTTGGTTTTATAGCCCTCAAAGAATAAAAAGGGTTTTACATTTTTTTCGTTTCCGGCTAACTATCAGATAGCTCCTGTAAGCAAGATAGGCTAATGATAAAAATAAAATTCCAGACAAAATGTATCCCCAGTAAGTCATTTTAATTGCCAGGGGTATCTGCAGCACTGCCGGAGGGAATTTCTCCGGGGAAGCGACAACAAAGGAAACCCCTTCATACTTTTCAAGATACCTATTAATGATGAAATAAGAAAGGTCCTTTGTTTCACTCTTTTTAAGGCTGACAAAAGACCATTTAAAGAGGGGGTCTTTCTGAACAATTGCCGGCTGCTCGCCGGTAAAGAGAATGTTATCAGTACTAGCAGCTACTGTTTTAGGGATGCTTTCTATGATTTCCACTACCTCAAAATTGTCCGCTGCTGTAAAAGATTTTTCTACTTTAGCAACAGTTAACTCTTCTCCATTGGCCTTACTTTTGATGACATAATTGGAAATTCTAACTTCAGCCAGAGAGGCTTGGATTTTTTTCACTCCGCGGAGAGCAAATACTTCTTTTATAGCTTCAGAAATACCTGTTTCTCTGGAAACTTCCAAAACTTTTGCTGCCAGTTCGGGTGGAGCCTGCTCTGCAGTAACAAAAGGCGCTTCCATAGTTACTTCACCGATTTTACTTACTTCTACCAACTCCGAAGAAAAAGCTTCTTTAAGTTTTTCTGCTTCTTTGACTTCTTTTATTTTCTTCTGTTCTATTATATTAAAAACAATCTCTGTCATCCTTTCTTTAATTTCTTCAGCTTCTTTAGAAGGCAGGGGAAGCACTTTTTTTGCTTCTTCCCTTAGCTCCTCCTTTTTAGGTTGTTCAGGCTTCTCTGCTTTCCTTTCCTCCGCTGGTCCTTCCACTGGCCCTTTTAACTCTCCACCCCCTACCCTTTCTACTGGCGGGAAAGGAACATATTCAAGAGCAGTTGTAAAACTTATTTCGGCGCTATCGTAAAGCCCTAAATTGGAATAATAGCATTGGACATAAGCGGTATACTCTGTGCCCGAGGTCAGATTCTGAAAAGTGTAGCTATGATTTGTTGCCTGATTTGTTGTTCCGCCAGAATTAAGCTCGTTCTTTAACTCATACCTCAACGCAGTAAACTCTCTGTCAAATAAATCGCATCTGCACGTGGCATTTTCATAAGCCGTAGCAGTTAAGGTAGCTGAATTTATAGTAATATCTGCAATGCCCAGCAAAACTTTTTTCTCCACTACACCAAAAACAACGTTAGCTACGGCTCTACCGGTAAGCATAATGTTGGTGTATAGCTGCATACTGAGAAGAGCCAGCCAGAGTAAAATTAAAATTAGCAGTATTTGATTAGTTGTTCTTTTAGCTGTTCTTTTAGTTATTCTTCTAGTTGTTCTTTTAGTTATTCTTCTAGTTGTTCTTTTAGCTGTTCTTTTAGTTATTCTTTTTTTGCTCATATTTAGGATTTTTACTATTTAAAGTTGCTAAAAAAACGGCTAATACGGCTTGGATAGTTCTTCGCTGCTTTGAACATGCCATTATAAGTGCCCAGCTCTAAATTAGCAGGGACTTTCAAAGTTACAGTAATAGTTTTATTCTGCTGGGGAAGAAGGGTTACTGCTCTTTCTGAAAGAGTGAGCCATTGAGCCAGCTCTCCTTCAGTGCTCAGGCTGAGGCGCTGGGAGCGCGCGTCGTTGTTAGAAAGCACGACTTCCCTAGCCAAAGAGTACGATTTTCCTTGCTCAACCGTCCCGAAATGAATAGCGTCATTGTCTAAGTTCACTCCAAGATGATCGCCAATGGTTAGATCCATCTTTAGCTCTTGGACATCTTCAGCTGGAGGGTCGTTCCAAAAAAACAAAGCCAGCAGCGAAACAATGGATAATACCAGTAAGCTAATTGCTCCCAATAGATAATAAGTTTGTTTTGTGTGTTTCAGGGCTATTTTTGTTTTCATAATTCATCACTTTCGGGTCTCTTTTTTTTAATGAAGTAAAAAGCAAAAATAAGAGTGAAAATAAGAGCCCCTCCGAGGATGATGGTAAGAGGAGAAATACCTGTAGAGGGGCTTGGTGAAGGTGTGAAAGTCTTGAGGATAAAAGAAAATTCTTTGCTGGCAGTTTTCTCTTCATAATTAACCGTGACTGTGGCAGTGTAAATTCCGCTTTCGTAAGCAGTAGCATCCCAGAAAGCTGTAACGGTTCCGCTCCCAAAAGGGCCAAGTGAAATTGCCGGCGTGGAAATGGTTTCTTTTATTTTTCCGTTTTGGCTGATTTTCAGGATAGCAAAGACGTTCTTAATTTCCTGGCTCCATTCACTTTTAAGCCCGATATCAATTTTCTGGATTTTCCCGTTTTCAAATTCCACAGGACTGATGTCAACAATGTTAATAAGAACGTCGCCAATTTTGAAACTAGTTTCAGCTTCGGTTTGAAGACCATCATAATCAATCAGGACTTTAGCTTTGTAAGTTCCGGGTGGAAGAGCCTTAGGTGTCCAATGAGCATAGAGCTCAGCACTCTGCCCCGGCAAAAGGGGCTGGCTATCCGTAGGAATAGAAACCAAAAGAGCCCCCGCTAAGTTATAAATGTCAATGCGCCCCTGTGCTTTTTTAATCTCTTCTTTGCCGTAATTAGTGACACGGATAACAAAATCAATTACATCTCCTATTTTCACCGAAGGCGCTGAAAGAGTTGCTTCTGCATATTTGGCTTCATAAGGAACATTGACAGCAAAAATTTGTCCGACAGCTGCATGGGCGCCAAAAGTTGACTTCCCCGGACCGCTTTCAGTAGTTGAGCTTTGCTGCTCCAGAATGATACTTGCTTTATGCCTGCCGGGAGCGAGGGAAGAAGGAAGATGAACCGTGTAGAGGAATTTTGCCCCCTCTACGGGAACAGTTAGTCTATCCCGGGATAAAGTAACATAATTGCCCAGCTCACCGGAAACAATTATTTTAACATCAAAGGGCTGTTTTTCTCCAAAAATGAAGATTTCTGTGGAAGAGGTAAGATTAGGCTGGAAGTTAGTTTCCACAATAGCTGGAGATACGCCTAAAGGATAAGCGCAAGGGGAAGCTAAAATTAAAGCTGCTAAAATAAATATAAATGTCCAAATAGTTCTCTTTTTAGTTCTCTTTTTGAAAGCTTCCTTTTTCAGTTTCTTGATTTTTTTCAATTTCTTAATTTTTCTTGTTGCCATAGGCTTTCTTGTTGTCATAGGCATATTGTCATGAGCGTAAAGTGCAATTTTTTAACTCGGTTTTTAGCTCGGCTCTACATAAACCACCAAATTAGCATTTTTACTTCCCGGACTTTCATCGGGCGGAACAACGGCCCTTACGCCCAGTTTAGCTGTATCCAGGCCCTCTCCTTTAAGCAAGCCGCTGATGAGCAGCACTTTTGTGGAAACATTAGACGGAACAGGCACGTAGGCTGAATTAATTATTCCGCTGGCCGAGGAATTAGCATGAATGAGATAATTATTGTTAGGCAAGGAATTAGCACCATTAGTCGTGCTGCTAAAAGGACTAGCTATACCGTAAGCAAAGACATTAAAATCTACAGCTCCATCGTTCTTAAGGACAAAAAAATCGTTGCTTTCTTCGCTGGAGCGGGCTTCATTTACACCAATGATCCCAAAATTAATGGCGTTGTCCGCCAGCGTAAGAACGATATTAGATTCCACAAAAAGAGAAATGTCCCCTGTTTCAGAGGTTTTGTTCCCTTCAAAACTGGCATTAACCATTAATGCGATAGAGTCCAAAGTAAAAGAAGCTGCCGAGCCGCCATTATTGTCTTCCACTCCGCAGCGGACATCAAGGCCATTAACTTTTTCATAAGAATTTATACCCCACGCAAATAAATTACAGAAGTACAAGCCTGCTTCTGAGATGGGACGATTGCAGGCAGAATTCCAGCTGCTTCCATTATTATAGCTGAAGTAAATTACTTCCCCTTTATCTGCTACCAAATTAACTTTACAGGCAAGATCTACTGCAGTAATAAAGTTAGCACTGGTGAAATTTTGATTCCATTCTGTAACTGTAACAAAAGCGTTGCTTCCATAGGCAAGAGTAACTGTAGTGTCGTCAGAAAAATCAACTGTTCCCCCATAAGGTGAAATCTGGTTATTAGACAATTGGTCGGCAGCTGCAATAGGTGTCAGCTTGTTAGGCACGAAAACTGTCAGGCCGGTAAGTCCGCCACTGTCAAACAGAGGGGAGGGAGCTATCGGGCTAAAAAAGACAAAAACAGAAATGCCCAGCATGATAAAGCAGAGAATATACCAGTGAAATGTTATTCTTCTCACGTTTAAACCTTCCTGCCATAGTTAGCTTTCCTTTCTTCAACAAAGGCCCTTGCAACAAAGGTCCTTACTAAATTTTACTAAATTTCTTTGGCCCTTACTAAATTTCCTTACTAACCTTACTAAATTTCTTTGTTGAAATAAAGGTATGTACATAGCGTCAACTGGCCGGTGAGGGCTTTCTATCCTAGTTTAGGGGTGTAATGTGACGTGCTTGCAGCGGCATTTTGAGCCTGAAACGAGCACTCCCCACGAGCTACGTACATACCTGAAATGAAACTGATTACATTATTAAAAGAAAAATAAAAAAAACAATTTAGTTCTTAGCTAGCTACAGCCAAGATGGTTATATCTGCGCTTTTGCTTCCTGCCGGCTCATCATCAGGAATGGATACCTGGATCCCAATATTAGCTTCGTCTGCGGTATTGGCTTTACTAAGGGCTGAAAGCAAAAGCACTTTCGTAGCAACACCGCTGGGCACATCTGTATAACTGTAATTAAGAGCCCGGTTAAGGATGCCGCTTTGCGTTGAGTCCAAGTTCACTTGAAAGTAACTGTTTGGAAGAGTATCTGCACCGCCGGTTGAGCTCGTAAAAGGACTAGTAGAGCCATAGGCATAGACATCAAAGTTGACACTGCCGTCATTCCTGACAGTAAAATAATCAGTGACATTATCGCTGCTAACGTTGGTCGCTCCGATTTCCAGCGTTCCTAAATCAATAGCACTGTCAATCAAAGTTAAGACTAAGTTTGCTCTCACGGCTAGAGAAGTTGTCCCGGCACCGGAAGTTACATTAGTAATCGCTGCACCAGTGCTACTGCCAGCAATTATTGTTGGAGAGCTTAAAGAAGCAATTAAACTCACCAAGGAAATCAATACCCCTATCCCAACTAAAAAAGCCAGGAGTTTATTTGAAACATCATCCGCATCCCTGCGTATATCTTCTTTACCCATTTACATCACCTTATTTTTGTATTTTTATTGTTTATTAGTTATTTATTTTTTTCTTTTTTTCCAGCATTTTCTATTTTGTTATTCAAGCTTTTTTGCTTTTTAATTCCATCACAGTCAATTTACAGTCAGTTTCACTCGCTAACCACTTTGAAGGTTACCTTCCCTGTAGCTTGCTGTGGTTCTAATTTTTCAAGAACGTAAAAACTCACTTTTCCCTGTGCTACTGAAGACGAAGGCTCTTCTTCCACAATCTTATCACTAACAGCCTGACTTACTGTCTGTTTACCGATGTTCAAACCGATAGAAAATGCGGAAAAGACTATTCCCAGCACCACTAAGAAAGCAACTATCCGTTTTGAAGTCATTTGCTCACCCCCTTTAATTTTACAAGAGATAATGTTATTCCAGTAAAGTAATAGATGTCCAAGAAATAATAAAGAGCTATTTAAATCTTTTGGTATCCGTCCATGATTTTTCTTCGTAAATGCAAATAAAATAACTAGAAATACAGAGAGAGTACGTGATAGGTAACGGAGAAATCGTCCCTAAATGAGGGCGAACTATAGAAAATTTTATAATAAGCAACACTTCCACTTCAAAAAAGACAATGACAACAGCAAAATTAATTGCAATGGAATTAGAGCAGAAGAGAGAGAGAGAGAGAGAGAGAATGGGAATAGCAGAAGAGATGGAGAAAAAGGAGTATTTTGCAGAAAAAAATGTACGAGACCTGTCGCTGATAACTCATTTAAAGCCAAAGCTAATTCTCTTGTTTGCGAAGTTAACGGCGGTTTCAAAAATGGAGTTCAGAAGATGAGAAAAAAATATATCAATATCTCGCTTCCTTTGGAATTGGTGGAAGGCATAGATATCGTTGTCCAAAAAAATGGCTTAGGATACAAAAACCGTGCTGAGTTCACCAAAGAAGCAATCAGGATTCACCTGCGTTACGTTTCCCAGTACAACCAGCTTAAGAAAGAAAGCGAGGAAGACGAAAAAGAAAGGGAAATTTTTTTAACTAAGAGAAGGAACAGAAGATTTCTTGACTGAAAAAGGAAAAAACTGCTTAATCGTTCAATTCAAATAATCATTCAATTCGAATTTTCCGGAGAGTTATTTCTGGTGAATGTCCCTAGCAGCGGGCTCTTTTTAATCTTCGGCATATTATATATATTACTTTTGAGATGGTGCATCCTACTTTTAGTCTGATGCACGCTCCTATTTTAAAGCGATTATTTCAGCAATGCCGTGACAATGCCACTTTCCATCTAACCCGTGCTTTTCTTGTTTAGTTGAGTGTTCTTTGTAATAAACTATTTTCCAATCAGTATAATAATTTTTTAATTCATTCTCTTGAAAATGAGAAATTACTATGCTGTTCTTTTTGTTATAACTGGGATCTTTAATTGTAAATACTTTAATTACATTTATCCCGTTCGGAAGCGTATTATTTTTCATGGATGAAATAACTTGATTGATTTTTTCTTTCCTGAGGAAATGTAAAGTGTTTAAACAAAAAATAGCATTGTACTGAAAAGGATACTTAAACTGTTCAATGTTAGACTGGACAAGAAAGATATTCTTACATTTAATTTTATTTAAAGCTATTTTTGAAGTGTCTACTCCAGTAACTTCAAAACCATTTTTAGCAAGATATAACGCATCTCTTCCTTCACCTACACCTAAATCCAATATTTTCTTTCCAGAGATGTATTTTAAAGACAGTTTAGTTACATTATTAGGTAATAATCCCCAATAGCAAGAAGCGCTGATATATCGATTGTCAAATGTGTTTACCATAAAAAGTGATTAAATTATAAAGTATATATTTTTATCTCCAGCATTGCGGATCTGGGGAACCGAATTTTCCAGTTTGATTATATGCTACTGCTGGACATCCCCGACAATATTGAAACAGTTCACAGGGAGAGCATTTTTCAAAATTAGCCTCACGATAAGCATTTAATTTTTCTGAAAAAAAAATATCTTCAATTGACTGTTCAGGCACTTTACCTACCGGACTATAAAATCTCCGGCAGGCAAATGCAGTTCCGTCAGCCAGGATATTAAAACCACTAATCCCTATAGAACAACCACTGTAAATTAATTTATCAGATGTTTTTTCACAATTAATCACCCCTAACTCTTTCAATAAAGGAACCCACAAATGATCTTTTTTGTTAAATCTAGTTTTAGAGCCATTGGCGGCCAATTGTTTTTCTTTGTCATAAACCTGTAAAAGAATGTTTCTGTATTCTGAAGCTGTAAAAGAATCTAAACCGGTTCCATTCCCGAAATTGCATATTCTAGCAAAAGCAAACACATTTACTGAAAGATCGCTTACTAATTCCATAACCGGTAATAAGTCCTGTGCATTTTTTCTACTTAAAGTATACATTACTACTGTTTTAATCCCAGCATCTGTTAAATTATGAATAGCTTTGATTGAAGCGTCAAAACTTCCCTTTTTGCGGAAAAAATCATGAGTTTCAGCAAGACCACCAATAGATAGCTGATAACCTTTAATATCTAAAGATTTTAACTTTGAAATTGTTTCTTCACTTAAATGATAGGGATTTCCAAGAAGACTAAAAGTTACTTCTCTATCATGAGCATAACCTGCGATTTCAAAAAAGTCTTTTCGTAAAAGAGGATCCCCGCCAGTAAACAGGATATTAGGCTGTGCTCCTACCTTTACTGAAAACTCAACGTGGCTGTCAATAACTTCCTTACATGAGCTTAAAGAAAGAGATTGCTCCAACTCACTATTATATGTCCTTGAATCAGTAATATAACAATGGGCACAATTCTGATCACACTCAGCAGTAATGTGCCATTGTAAATTAAACTTCTTCATCTCAATTTAATCGCCATCTCCCCCGCAAGAACCATCACCATGGCAACCACTGCAACTGGTGCAAGAACTTATTATGTAATCGGAAGGAGAATATTCTCTTTTCCAATAATCATACTTATCTAATACTTTTTTGATGTTTGTGCCAATTTCATCCGATTTAACACACTTATATTCTAACGTTTCCATTGTTATTTTCACCTTTTATTTTGTTTTAAATTTTATTTTTTAAGTTTAGCCTTTTGACAAAAGCTTTCACTGCAGTCCTCTCAACAGCTCCGCCAATCGCTAGTCTGGTGGGAACTTCTTTGAGATAGACTAAATATTTATTATCTAAAAGCTGGATTTCTGTATGGGCTAAGACAGTTTCTTCCATTTGGATTATAGATATTAGTAAGATTATATTAGTTCTTGGTAGAAAAAAATCAACATTTTAGTTGATAATTTTTATAAAATACGATTAGTTTTAGGATAAAATGAGGGATTTTGAAAAGGATTTTGAAAAGATAATACAAGAGCTAAGTCCAATAGCAACTCTTGAAGGGGAAGCCAGAAATAAAGCTTTACTGGAATTAGAGCAAAGAAAAACAGAAAGAAGAATTCAATGGCTAAAAGATAAATACCCTCATTTTCACGCAAGCAATCTTCAAGAAGTTTACATTGTGTTTTATCAAGAGTATTTCCAATTAAGCCCTGATGACGGAAATATTATCACTTTATCGGATACTGAATTAATAACACGCTGGCGAAATCCTTGCCCGGTGTTAAAGGCATGTGTTAGACTACATCTTGAAACAAGTGAAATATGTCAAAAAGTATATGAACAACCGTGTCAAGCACTATTAAGCAGATTAAACCAGCATTTGAGTTTTAGTCGGGATTATACTTTAATCAGGCCTTACGTTGACTTTTGTGAAGAAAAGATTAAATTAAACATTTAAAATGGCTATACCACAATTTCCACTTAAAGAAGGAACTAAATCGCAAATAATCGAACTTCTTAGTAAAAATAATTCTTTATCCGCAAGAAGATTATTCTTTGAAATAAAAAAGCAGTACAATACGCCGATAACTTACCAAGCCGTCCATAAAACGTTACAGGATTTATTGCAAAAGAACGTAATAACAAAAAAAGATAAAGATTATTCTATCAAAGAACAATGGCTTGATGAATTAGATTATTTTTGTGAAGAAACAAGAAAAAATATACGAGATAAGCATAAATGTCTCATAAAAAAAGAAACTCTGAAGACAAAATCAAACAAAAAAATTAAAGTTATCGGATTTAATTTAGATGCCTGTTTAAGTGACATTGCTTTTGATGAACTGTTCTGGAGGACGGAAATTCCTAAATTGTACGCTAAACAGAATAAGATTACTTTTGAAGAGGCATACAAAAGAATTACTAACAAATACCGGAAAATGTGGGGAAAGACCAACCGCTGGAGGGATCCGCAGTTTTGGTGCGACTTATTGAACTTAAACGTCAATTGGGAAATACTTGTTGAAAATATCCAAAAGGAGATTAAATTTTACGGAGATGTATTACCAGTATTACAGGAACTTAGTAAAAATTATAATTTAATTGTCATTACCAGAGCCGATAGGAAATTTCTTGACTTAAAATTAAACACCGGCAAATTGAATAAGTTTTTCATTCAAACTTATTCCACCACCACTGATTTTGCGATGATGAATAAAGAAACCTTAATGTATAAAGAAATATGTAACAAGCTAAAAGTCCAGCCTTCTGAGATGATTTACGTAGGAAACGATTACGAAAATGATTATCACGTTCCAAATACGATTGGTATCCGAAGCTTTTTACTGGATAGAGAAGGTAACAAAAAAGAGGAATATGTAGTTAGGGATTTATATGAATTACAAGAGAAAATAGAATTCTTAGATTAAATATTTTTTAGCAAATAATTTTAGGCAATAATCCTCATCTTCAAACAACCTAAGTTTTAAAGCTTCGGCTAAACCAAATAATTTAAATTTATGTGACTCTTTGTTTAACGTAATTAATTTATAGGGGTTTTCTTTTAAAGTGTAAGTGAAAATATGATAAGCAACATTTTTGTTGTTGTATTTATGATAAGTGGTAGTAAAGAATTTAGGCGTGATTTTCAAACCTAATTCTTCTTTAACCTCTCTTTTTGCTGCTTCTTGCTTAGTTTCACTTCCTTTTATTGAACCTGCGACGCTTCCCCATAGATTATCTTTCGTCCGGTGTAATAATAAGAGTTTGTTTTTGTAAGTAATTATACAACCAATGGTGTGTTTACTTACTTTGGAAGGTTTCTGAATAAGCATGCTTTTTGATTTATTTAAGAATATAAATATGTTTCTGTAATTTCCTCATGCTGCGAAACTAAATAATTTTCTCTTCTTCCCTCTAACTTTGTTGCACCCAGCCAATCATTCATCACTCCGTACTTCAGCATCGTTTCTACACTGGCTAAAGCCAACTTTAAATTTGCTGCTAACAAAGGAACATCAGCAACAGTAATAATTAAATCGGCATTCAAAATCACGCCTTTATTCAAAGTTCGATCAATCAACTCTACAATTCCAATTTTATCGTTTTCCATCTTCTACAAATGAGTAGGGGGCAAAAGGGCCCGCTAATTGAAAGGAAAAACCTTCTTGCTCTTTTTTTTCTAAAATCTCTCTGATCTGAGCTATATTTTTTTCTTCCACCAAAACAGACAAGCTCAATAATAAATCTTTCTCTTCTTCCAGAGAAATACGGGAGGGATTAATAGCAATTTCTTCTACTGCTCCTATAATTTTATCATAAAACTCTTTTTTTAATTCATTGACCTTATTCTGAAAGAGTTCCTGTTTTTTGCTTTTTGCTTTTCCCTGTAAAAGGTAACTTAATCCCTGACTTTTCCCTTCAATATTTTTCTCGATTTTTTTAATCTCTTTATGGGCAGAAGTTTCCTCAAGCAATTTGTTTTTATCATAATAAATTCTAAGCCCATATTCTTTTTTGCCTTTTATTTTATTCCATAGTTTTTCTAATCTTTCTTCATCATCGCTTAACCATTTTTTAAGATTAAAACGGACCGAATTTTTTCCTCTTTTGATAATAGTGTTAAAACTTAGAGGGATCACTCCACCAAAATCTTCCATCGCTTTATCTAAAATCTTATTATGGGTAATAATCATCTCTTTGATTTTTTCCGGATCTTCATCAGTATAAGGCTTGTCTATACAATCATGGACTAAAGCACTAAATTTTCCCTTGCTGATTAAATAAACACCCTTTCCAGTTAAGCCTTCTTCATTTAAGTTTAAATCAACCCAAAATTTTACAATTCCATAAACATAAAGAGCATTATCGGACATTCTTATTTACCTCTAATAATAAAGGATCAACTAATTTCTTGACGCTGTCATCAACTAAACCATCTAAATCAGCTCTTATTTTACCTACTGTTTTTTCCAGATTATGCTCTTTTTTGATATTCTCTAAAGTTTCGTCCAGCTTCATAAAAGCCAAACCTAATTTTTCTGCTTCTTCTTCTTTTAAAGAACTGCTTTCCAAACGATAAACTGCCTGTCTTTGCAAGATTTCTTTAATAATCTCTACCAAAGCTACAACTAGACCAAGTAAGCCTTCCTTTAAATTGTCGCTTTCTACTTTGAAGGTCATTTGGTCAGCTCCAGAACTAAAATGCCTCCCTGATATTTCTTTCTTTCAATATTTCTGTAATAATCAGGTAATTCTATTTTTTTCTCAAAACCACCAGAAGTGATCAGCAAAGTTTTATATTTGATTTCTAAATTTACTTTTTCCTGAGGAACTTTTATTCCTAAAGTTAATTTTCTTCCTTTTTTCCCATAAGAATAATCTTCTCCGACAGTGATTTCTTCTTTTTCTTCCCTCATCTCTTTAATTATTGGTTTGACAGAAACATTAGCTTCAAAACTCCATTTCCTCTTTTCTCCCTTCTTTAAATTCTCCTTTATCTTTTCATCGGTTTCCGCAAACTTCTTCTTGAATGTTTCTGTCTTTCCTAATTCTTTAACCAAATCCCCTAAAAAATGGATATTTCCCAAAAAGCTTTCAGTAATACCTTTCTTTTCCTCATCTTTTTTTGCAGTCATTTTTCTTTCTCCCTCTTTGATTTGAAGAACCCAAAGAATTTTGCCTTAAACAAAAAAGGAACTTTAATCAGGGCATTTAATTTGCTGTCTTTGCCTATTTCTAATTCAGCTCCGCCTACTAAAGGATATTTTACTTTTGCCTTTAACTTTCACTTTTGCCTTTAACTTTCCTCTTTTTATTTCTGCTTTGGCTTTAACCATCTTCTCTTCTTTTTTGATTTTAATATTTGGAAACTTTTCCCGGAAATGATTTTAAACATTCCGAGGAAAGATCTCTGCTGGGTTTTTCCCTCAATCTCTTTTCCTGTTTTTAGAGCTTTTTTGATTGCTTCTAAATTTTCCCTGAGCTTTCTGTGGATATAACTTACTATCGGTATGTTCATATTATATTCATACTAAGGATATTCATATTATGATTAAATTGCCGTCAATTTCTTCGACTTCAACATCTTTACCTTTCCATTTGTTTAGGTTTTCTCTGACATTATATTTCTTATCTTTACTAATATATTTGTTAATAAAATTCCTTAGCTCTAGCTGTCTTTTCTCACTAGCATGAGTCATGCTGTGGCCTAAAGTTCCATCTCCTTTCAGGCGACAGTAAAAAGTTACAGTAAATTTATCTTCTTTTTCCCCCCCTTTTGTTTCCAGAGTTAAAATTATTGCATCATTATCACTAAAACCTAAACCCTGCGGCTTGTGTTTTTTCCAGACATCATCAATGCGTTTCAATTCTGCTTTTTGGATAAGTGCTTTCATTTTGCTGAACCTCCAGCAGTTCATTATTTTCCTGCTTTATTGATAACTTTTCCCAGCCGCAAGAACAAGCCTGTTGCTGAGTGGTAAAAATCTGCCTTCCGCACTGAGGACAGGCTTCACTTTCTATGCCTAAATATTGCCAGGCAGGAGCATTTAGATTTGTCCCGGAGGGGAAAGCCAAGCCGAATTTGGCTGCGGTTTCAAAACTGGCTAAAGCCGCTCTTAATTTTATGCCTAAAATTTCTGTTCCAGCCAAATCTATTTTGATATCAGCATTAATCACTAAACCTTTGTCTAGGATTCTGTCAATAAGTTCAGCTAAACCAACATTATCGGGACGGTAGTTAGTCATTTTTAACACCTTTTTCTAATTTTTTCCATTTATTGCCGTAGATTCTTTCTGCTGGCTTGACAATAGAATATTTTGGCTTTGCAGGAACAGTGGAATGGGTTATGCCGAATTTTCTGGCTTTAGGCAGCAGGCCATTATCATTAAGTCGGCTAAGCGCACCGCTGGGATTGAGGTTTGGCAGCCTGCCGGCTTTTTTCGCTCTCATTAAGGCCTGGTTACTTTCCACTTTTTGCTTATATCTCCTTCTTTGCTGGAACAGGTTTATTCTCGCCTTGTCCCGCCACTGCTCCATCTTCTGAATTGTCCTTTGTAAAAAATTCTTTCTTTTCCTTCCCACCATGGCACTCCTGCCTACGGGAAATCTTCCAATTGAATCAACCATTATGACCACCTCGAATTTTGTTCTTCTTTATCCTTCCTTCTCATCTAAATCTTCTTCTGATTTTTGTTCTATTTTTTTTCTTTTTGATAGCTTTTGATGACTCAAATAAACTGCTTCTATTAATTGGCTAAAAGTAAAGTCTAAGATTTTTTCTAATCTTTCTACCCTTTCTTTGAGGTATTCAACTTCACTCTTTGTTTTTACTTTCTCCTCCTCGCTCAATTCCTTGGTAATTGCTTTAACTGAGCCATGCATAAGCAATACTTTATTTTCTTTAGCCAACTCATTTAATATTTCTAATATCTCTTCCCTCTCCATTTCTAACTCTCGCGCCACTTTATAGGTATTACATAAGCTGCCTTTTCTTATCAGGTAATTCAAAATCCTTTCTTTGTCTTCCGATTTTTTACTTACCATTTTTTTTAACCTAATTCCTGAATTTTCATGTCTGTTGACAGGCTGGCCATTATCTCTTCTGCTTTCTGCCTTTCTTCCAATAACTGCTCATGCTTTTCTCTGTATTCTTTTTCATTTAATTCGCCAATCTCAAACAGCAGCTGGTTTTCTTTTATGTCGTTGTTGATCTTTTGGAGATTATATTTCTCCTTTAAAGCATAATTTCTCATCAATTCCAGCATCCAGATGATGTCAAAAGGCTTGAGGGAAATTCCCAGACCTCTTAACAATAGATCGTCTATCAGGAACATTTTAACCTCCCAGCAATCTTAACCTCCAGCAATTTTTATATTTACAAAACTATAAGGCGGCCAGGGTCCGGTATAAAGGAATTTGAGCTCGGGATTTTTTTCTTCCAACTCTCCTATTTTTTCGGAAAATTCTGAAAATTTTTCTTTTTCCACTAAAAAAGAATTATTCAGCAGTAAACGCTCGCTGAATTTATCCCCTTGAGTAGTTTTAACTGCTAATTTGCTTAAAGGCTCTAAAATTTCCTTGGCTAAGCCGTCAGGCTCATCTTCCAGCCCTTTTTTTACTACTTTTACACCCAATTCAATTTTATTCTCAATTAATTTTAAGGCCGCTTTAGCAGTTTGCTGTGATTTCGTTAAAACATTCTCCAAAATTTCCTGATCTTTAAACACCGTCCCAAAAGCCATGGGGACAATGGTTATTTTTTGTGCTAACTTGTTTAAGATTTCTGCATGCAGCAGAGCTTCCTTTTCTTCCACAGCTGGATGTAAAACCGGATAATCGCTGACTAAAACCCCAATATCCTGAAAATCAATTTTTTTAATTGGCTCGTTTCTTAACCCCTTCATTTCTAAGTCAAAATTCTGTTTACCGATGATTCCGTAAACATAAAGATACTTTGCTTTTTCTTTGGCTTCTTCTTTTGTTTTATGTTCTTTTATTACTTCTTTTACTTTTTCCGTCTTAGATTCTTCTATTACTTCTTGCTTAACCTCTGTTTTTGTTTCAGCTTCTTTCAGTGTTTTTTCTGTTTCCAGAGAAAGCTTTGCTTTCTCGGCACTAGAGGCTTTGCCTCTTTGTGTTTTCTTAGCCATCTTAACCCACCAATAAAGATTGCAGTACCAAAGAGTTAGCTTTAGCATGCCTTTTCAACAAAAGCTCGGCTTCTTCCTTTTTCTGGACAGAATAAATCTTGCTCTTAAACTTATATTCATATTTAAGCAGCCCCTTCTTCTCTAATTCATGTAAAGTAGGATATAACATTCCCGGAGAGACAAAGACTTTGTATTTCTGGTAGAGAAGTTTAACTAACTCTGTTCCGGACATGGGTTTCGCCAGCAGGAAAGAAAGAAGAATATTATTTAATTCCCGTTTAACTAAACTATCCACAATTTCCGGGTTAAGAGCATCAATTTCTTTCTCTAAACTCTTGTCAGAAAGCATTCTTACTTTATTGACAGAAAGAAGCATCTTATCATGAATTTCCACCAAAGATTTCAGAATATTTGGATCTATTTTATCAATATTATAGATACAAACAACTTGAGCCTGTTTTTTCCATTTATCTTCCCAAAGCTGATGCTCATTCCCTAAAGAAGAGCCATCAACAACAATTCTTTCTTCTGGTTTTACTACGCCAGGCCTCTTTATGCGGCAGTTAATATCGTGTTCCTTAAACTTTCTCTCCCAAGAATTGGTATCAGTAGTTACAAAAACATCAAAATCCATTACAGAAGAAAAAACAATCTCTTCCATATTGGAATTATTGCATAAATGCAGGCAATGATGAGCTAAACTTAAGATTTGATTGATTTCCATTTTAATTGACATCTCCTCTTCTTATTTTTCTTAATACTTTGAAACTATTGATCTTAGCATTATTGTCCAATATAAACTCGTAAACTTTCAGCAAGTCATATGTTTCCGGGATGGCTTTCTTTTCTAAAACTTCACAGTGAATAGTCCAGCCATTTTCATTTTTTTCAATGGAAGAGATGCCTTCCGGCTCTTTTTTGAGCAGCTCTTTAATCTCGGGAAGAACTTTTCTTTGGATTTCCAAGAGATTCATTTTTCCTTCTAAGATACCCATTTTCACCACCTTTTGATTTATAATTTTTCAATGATTTTTTGCTGCTCCTGAAGATGCTCCCTGCTTTTGGCTTTAGAGGAGAGAACATCTGTAAGCATCTGTTTGGTTGCCACTTTGTCAAAATTGTTCGTTAATTTTAAGGCCTGAGCGACCATTACTCCTGCTCTTGTTCCGATATGGTTGCCTAAAGGAGAGCTTTTTCTTAGTGAAGCCAGCATATGAGCAATAGGAGAAGCTTGGTTTTCTTTAATTCCTGCTTGAGAAGCAATAATTTTAGTTTCTGTTTCTTTGTCATAATAATCCATGTGAATACCAATCATCCGGTCCAATAAAGCATCCTGAGGCTGATGAATGCCAGCATATTCAGCAGAATTGGAAGTAAAAATTACCCTAAATTCTGGATGAACTTTCACATAACGCTCTTCTCCAAATTGAGTAGGCAATTCTAAAATTCCTTCACTGAAAATGGAAAGCAGAACATTATTGGCGGCGGCTTTTGATCTGCTGAACTCATTATAGACTAAAGTATAGCCGTATTTGCAGGCTAAAGTTAAGGGATTATCCACCCATTCTGCTTTTAAAATATCTTTGTCCTTGAAAACATTATGAATGAATTTGTCTCTCATGCTATTAACTTCCACTTGAGAATAGCCGCCAATTAAGTCTGTGGTAGTAACGGATTCATCACCATTGATCCAGACAACAGGCCTGCCCAATTCTTTGGCTACCTGTAAGGCTAGAAGAGTTTTTCCGCAGCCGGTCGGCCCAATAATATGTACAGGATATTTTAATGAAAGCCAATTTTTCACTCTTTCCTTAACTAATTTAACCGGCTCTGTTTCCACCCAGTTCTGAACCTCCGGGGTTAAATACTCTGATTCAACCTTTTCCTTTTCCAGCTCCTTTCTTACCGCGGTTAAAGAAGAATCGATTTCCTTTAATTTCTCTTCCGTTTCTTTTTTGCCGTTCTTTTTATCATCCAAAGTTTCATGAATTTGTTTGCCGATTGTTTTTCTCTTATGTTGAGCAATGTAAACCATTTTATCACACCTCTTTAATCACACCTCTCTTTTTAAAAAGTTTAAAGAAAACTAAAATCAGACATTATATATAATTTCTGTTTCGTGTTCTGTTTCGGGAATTGAAATAAAAAACCAAATCGCATTTCCACCAAGCAAACAATTAAAATTTATAGTGTGGAATGTCTAAATATTTATATAATACTACTTAAATATTTATATAATACTACTCAAATATATAAATATAATAAATGGAACAACCAATAACCGATGCCAAAGAAGCGGTAGCCAAAGCCCGTTCTTATCTAAAAGAAATGCTGGGCCACCCTTATTTCGAAACAGAAACGCTGGATGTTAAACAGGATGGTGGTTACTGGAAAGTTCAGTTAGAATTAGTGCATATGATCCGGCCAGAACGATCAAGATACGAGATTCAAATCAATGCTTATAACGGAATAATTGAGAAGGTGGTTAAGATTGAGCCTGGCCCCGGAAATAACCACTAAAGAAGTAATTATTGATACCATTCCCTTTTCTTATCTTTTAATGGGGATTCACCACCAAAAAACTAAGCAAAAGATAAAACCGATAGCTGGCATCCATTTCGAAGAGAATAAAGCAAAATTCTTGGCTTTAATGTTAAAAAATAAAATTAGGATTATTACCCCAGAAGTTCTGGCCGAAACTTCTAATCAGGCTAAAAAAAATATTAAAAATCTGGACTCTTTTTTATTAAATACTAAAGAAGAAATTTTGGGATATCAAGAAGAATTTGTTAAAAAGGAAATTTTGCTGGAAACGCCTTCTTTATTCGGATTGGGAATAACTGATTTAAGCTTATTGAAAATCGGGAATAAAGAACGGACTTTACTAACTGGCGAGGAGAGGCGTGAATTAGATCATGTCTATGAGAATGTTCACCAAGTTCCGGCCATGAATATTCAGGATATTTTCCTTAGATTTAAAGAACTAAATATAAAATAGCCGGTGTAAAGGAACTCTTATTGCCGCTTTTTGTAATTTCTTTCAAGAATTGAAACTACTAAAATCTCTCATAGGTTTATCTCTGCCACAAAATTTAATCTTGTTTGATAAATCCTATCAGAAATAACTCAATTTGTTTTTTTTAAAGCCTTTAAACTTGCCCAACTCAACCAGCTTTTCCCTAACCGCTTCCTTGACAAATTCGCTTTTGGTTTTGTATCCAAAATCTGCGGTTTTGATAACATCTTCTATCTGCTTGGCCAGCTCGTCAGGCAAGGGTATGTTGGTGTATCTTCGCATATCAGTAGCGATTGCCAAGTTCTTTATATGTGTTTCCATTATAGAGTAATTATTTAATTGCCCCCCCCCAGTGGTAACAAACCAGTTCCAAACAATTCTGAGTAAGGCTTTTAGCCTTAGATAAAATTCTAATCGAGGCTGTATGTTTGATACATCAATTACATATCGAAACATATTTAAAGGTGAACATATTTTATAGTAAGTATTTCAGGTTTCGAAACAAAAAAGAGGGTGGTCAAAATAGCGGAAAAAGTAATTTCTTACAACTTAGGTAAAAACGTTCTCTTCGACAAGATCGATTATGGAGAAAATGTTTTGGTACTTTATCAGGATACCAGCAACCACCAGCAGGTCCTCCGCAATTTTCTCAAGCAGTTCTCAGACAGTAATTCTCTCCTTTTTTATGTATCGCATAGGACAAACGAGATCCTTTTTAATTTTGATGTTCAGAATTTTTCTTTTAACGTGGTTAATGATGATATTATCCATAAGCTAAAATCTAAACTAAACGAATGCTTTGATAAGATGGAAAAGGCAGGCTGTAATTTATTTTTAGTTTGTGACTGGTCAAAAGCTGACTTAAGCAATTGTGAAATCTTTTTGCCGTTTCTAGAAAGCTTGGTTAAGAAATCTCGGGGAATAACCCCCTCCGGCTGGAAAAGAACTTACAGAGCAGTAAAACAAAAAACTCCTTTTATTTTAATTAATGCCTTTGAAACCACTACTCTTTCAGAGGATTTTATCCACCAGCTTCTTCCTTTACACCAAAGAGCTTATCTGATGCAGGAAAACTTTAATACTTTTTTGCTACCGACAATTTCTCCTTCTTTACAGACTATTTTTCCCAAATCACATGTTTTGCCCCAGGAAACTTTGGAGAAATTAACTAAAGATAATCTAGAATTAATATCCCTTCTTTTGCTGGAGAGAGAAGATAAGTCTGGCTATCAGATTCTTAAAGACATCGCTGGCCATTTTCAATGTATCCTTTCCCAGGGTACTCTTTATCCTCTCCTCTACCGGTTAGAAAAGAAAGGAAAAATTGTGAAGCAGAATGGCAAGGGCAGGGAAGTGATTTATTCTCTAAGTCCAAAGACAAAAAACGAGCTCCAGCCCCGAAAAGAAACCATGATTAGAGCCTATCAGCATTTGGCCAGTTTCTTCAAAATGGGGGGGGGGCGATGGTAAAAAGATCACAAAAAATAGTTTTCAAAATCGAAAATAAACAATTTTTAAAAATGGCTGGGAAAAAAGAAAAACCAAAGAAACGGAAACAAACGGATTCGGAGAAAGCTGTTTTAGAAATCATAGGTATGCGGACTGATGTAAAAACCTTTCTCAAAAAATTTAAGGAAGATGTTACTAAAAAAAGGAAAGGTTATTTATCTTTTGCCCAGAAATTCAGAAAAAAGAAATGAGAGACAGCAGCACCCCAATCAAAGAAGTTTTTCTCTTTCTAAAATTTACTTTCTAATCTCGAAACAAAAATAAAAACAAGTTTAAAAACTAATTTCGTTTTTTTTTGTTTGCTCTACGCCGAGAAAAAAAGTATTTATAGGCTGTAATAATTCTTTTTCCTAAAGTTAATGCTTAAATGCATTAAAAAACATTGCAAGAGGCAAAAAACATAAGAGGTGAAACAAATGGTAAGTCGAACACCAGATTCTTCTGGGTTGGCCGAAGTCTTGGACAGGATCTTGGATAAAGGAATGGTTGTTGACGTCTGGGCCAGAGTAAACCTAGTCGGAATTGAAATATTGACGGTAGAAGCAAGAGTGGTCATTGCTTGTGTGGATACTTTCCTGCACTACGCAGAAGAGATCACCAAGATTGAACAGGCTTCAATTGCAGTTCCAGCAACTGCTTAAAGAAAGGAATAGATTTCCTTTTTTGTTTTATTTTTTTTATTAGTTGCAGTTGCCGTAGTACCTGTGCTTAACTGGACAGGTATTTATGCTCACTTATTTAAATTAAAAGAAAAGGAGGCTAAGGAAAATGGCGGAAAAAAAATCAGCAGAAAAAACATCAGTTAAATCCTATCAGCAAGATACTGAGGCTGAAAAACAAAAGATGGGTGCTTACTCCAAGAAGTTTAAAACAACGGTAAGGTCACTTCAGACTGGCTTTAAGAAGCATGCTAGAGATATGAAAGCTGCCGCTTCATCAATGCGGGAAGAGGGTATTAGGAGCATGAGGCAAAAAGTAGGCAAGTTTAACCACGAAATTAAAGACCAAGTCAAAGAAAACAAAGAAGCAGTTACCCGCATGAGCGATAATGTAAAGTTTTTCCAAAGCGAAATTAACAAGAAAAAGAAAGAC
This sequence comes from Nanobdellota archaeon, assembly GCA_040751885.1. Classification (GTDB taxonomy): domain Archaea; phylum Nanobdellota; class Nanobdellia; order Woesearchaeales; family GW2011-AR9; genus JBFMFP01. The sequence goes on along the minus strand of JBFMFP010000012.1, from coordinate 1,917 downwards.
TTTAAAGCTTATGCTAAGGGACCTTTTACTAACAGCATCAAGGCCTTCCACGACAATGTTGATAAGGAAAAAAGGAGTTTCCAGGCTTATGCCCGCGGACCTTTTCAAGGTTACATTAAGGCTTTTTGGGGATAAACTTTTTGGGAGTAAAAAGATAAAAAGAGAACTTTAAAGAATGGCAGCCGGGGAAGTCTTTCAGAGGATACTTAAACATCTAAAAAAAGATGGTCCTCTAAACACTTTTCGGCTGGCCAGAGAGTTGAATTTAGACCGCTACCAGCTTCTTAGTTCTATTGGGAAATTAGAAAAAGCCGGGGCGGTGGAAGTTCAGCATGGCGTAGTTAAATTTCTTAAATTTGTGGCCGAAGAGAGAAAAGTGGAAGAACCACAACCAGTTGAAGCTAAAAAACCGACCCAAAAGCCAAAAAAGAAAACTGTTAAGAAAAAAACAATCGCTCCTCAACTTCAGGCAGAAAACCAAAAATTAAAAGAAAGATTACTACAGTTAGAATCCAAAATCAAAAAATTAGAGCAAAAAGCTTCTGCTCCTCCTAAAATCATCAAGAAAACCATTATTAAGGAAGTTCCTGCCCCTTTTGCCCCTGCTCCTGCTCCCTTTCCTCAAAAAAAGAAGAGAAAAATAAGAAAAAAGAAACTAAAGAAGAAAGAAGAGAAGAAAAAACTCAAGAAGAAATCTAAAAAGTTTAAGTTTCCTAAATTTAAATTTATGAAAAATATAAAACAATTAAAAAAACCGGAATTTGCTAAAAAATGAGGTGATAAAAAATGAACAAATATAAACTGCCGATTCTTTTGAACTTAGATTTTACTCAGAAAAAGCAGGGGTTTAGCCTGCTTTTAATCGGCGTTGTTGTAGCTTTGGTTTTAGGCAGCTTAGCTAGCGCTCTTGCGTGGGGAACCAGTTGGGTTTGGTGGCTCTTAGCTGTCGGTGTAGTGGTAGGAATTTTAAACATTTTTCACGAAGAGGGAATTTTGTTTGTCCTAACGCTATTGACGCTAACTTTTATGCTTAATCTGCTGGCTGGCTTAGCCTTTTTCCCGCTTTGGGCCGTAACTTTGTTTAATGCCGTTGTTTACTTGCTTGCCCCGGTTGCCGTAATCGTCAGCCTGAAAGTGCTTTATGCCTTAGCAGTAAAATAAAAAGAAGTTAAAACATGGCAAAAAAAGAATGGCTGGATTGGCTTAAATGTAATGTTTTGGAGTTAGTAATTTTGGTCCTAGTCTTGCTGTTGCTGGTAAAAGTATATTCCACTCCGGCAGCAGAAGAAAGCACCCTGGTCGCAGAAGAGGTAACTGTGGGAGAGCCTTCAGCCGAAGAAACTGCTCCAGGAACTCCGCTTGAGGAAGCACCTACTGAAGAAACACCGGTTGAAGAACTACCTGTAGAAGAACAAACTGTGGAAAATATAACTACAAATGAGTCCGTAGCAGGCAAAACTCCGACAAAATAATAATCTAGCCATTATTCACCCCCTTACACCACCTTTCAGCTGTCCATGGGAGAATTGATCCGTGTTTGTTGAACTTGGCTCTGCTAAGGGAAACTTACCTGGTGAGACTTCGGACATGGGCAGTTTATTTCTTTTAAAATTTAAACTAATTAGCCCCCAACTCCGTAACACTAGTCTCGTTTCACTCGGAATTTATAGAAACTAAACTTTTAGAAAAAACTACGGCGGCGGAATAATTTTTGGAGACGAAAAACTCTGCGGTGCTCGGCTTCGCCTGCGCTCCTCGCCCCGCTCCTATGAGAATTCTTTGATGAATACAAGGAAAAATCTTTCCCTTACTCACCACTGTTGTGTTGTTGTTATACTTTAAATATCACCTCATATTTAATACTTTCTGTCCCTTGGAAGGATGAGCAGTGGCGTTCAGACACGCTCCTATCAGCAC
>JBFMFP010000116.1:0-2590 GCA_040751885.1 Nanobdellota archaeon | reverse complement strand
ACTTTTTAGATTATTAATTTTACTTTTTAGACTATTGATTAACTCTATCCATTCTTCTTCGTTGATCAGCCCCTTATTTTTTAGCCAGAGTTCCTGCATTTACGATTAATTTGGCTATAATTTTATAAAACTTAACCAAAAATATACAATCTAACAAAATTAATAATTAATGAAAAACATAAAACAGAAAAAAACAATGAAGTTGGCTGCCTTATTCACCGGAGGAAAGGATTCTACTTATGCTATTTATTTAGCTAAACAGCAGGGTCATGAAATTGCCTGTTTAATAACTATGAAATCAGAAAATCCCCATTCTTATATGTTTCATACTCCGGCAATTGAGTTGACAAAATTGCAAGCAGAAGCAATGGAGCTGCCGATATTCTTTGGAAAAACAAAAGGGGAAAAGGAGAAAGAATTGCTTGATTTGGAAAAAACAATAAGAAAAGCCAAAGAGAAATATGATTTTATGGGATTAGTTACAGGAGCACTTTTCTCAGAATACCAAAAATCCAGAATAGAAAAAATAGCCCAAGAGTTAAGATTAAAAGTGCTCTCTCCATTATGGCAAAAAAGTCAGGAAGAAGAAATAAAAGAACTTTTGGATAATAATTTTGAAGTGATTATCACGGCAATTGCCGGAGAAGGATTGAATGAAAGCTGGCTGGGAAAAAAATTAGACCAACAAATGCTCAATAAACTAACTGATATCAACAAAAGAGTAGGGATTAATATTGCCTTTGAAGGGGGAGAAGCCGAGTCCTTGGTTGTGGACTGTCCTCTTTTTAAGAAAAAAATAAAGATTATCAAATTTCAAAAAGTTATGGACTCAGCAAATTCCGGAAGGATTATTGTAAAGAATGCAGAATTAATGAACAAAAAATGAACAAACAATGTAATCACGTCTTCAACTTTACACTACTGCTTCAATTCTTCATTTCATCAATGCTGCCCGAACCAGACCCCTGAATAGCGGGGCGGGCCTGGTTAACCTGCTTTTTAATTCCGGATGGGCCTGTGTAGCTACAAAATACTTATGGCCGGGTAACTCAATAAATTCAGCCAATTTTCCATCGGGAGAAAAACCACAAATGAGCAAGCCTTTCTCAGTAAGAATTTGATGATAATCGGGGTTAACCTCATAGCGATGGCGGTGCCTTTCCCAAACTTCTTCACAGGCATACATTTTTCTGACGATGCTCCCTTCTTTTAAAATAGCTTTATAAGCTCCCAGCCTCATTGTTCCCCCTTTATATTCTATGGCTTTCTGCTCCGGAAGAATGTCTATTACCGGATAAAGCGTGCATTGATCAATTTCACTGCTGTTGGCACCCTTCAAACCACAGACATTTCTTGCATATTCAATCACCGCCAGCTGCAGACCCAAGCATATTCCCAAAAAGGGCAAATTATTTACCCGGCAATACCTGATTACTTCTATCTTGCCTTCTATGCCCCTTTGACCAAAACCGCCGGGAACGACCACTGCGTCTACGTCTTTCAAAACTTTCTCTACAGATGATTCTCCGGTTTCTATCTCCGTTGCCTCTATAAACTTAATTTTAATTTTTGCCTGGCAATGGGCACCGCAATGCATTAAAGCTTCGTTAATGCTGGCATAACTGTCTTCCAAATCAGTATATTTCCCGCAGATGGCAACAGTAATTTTACTGGTCTTATTGATTGGAAGGTTACTAATTAACCCATTACTAATTGAATTATCTGCTCTTTCACTGACAACATTAAAATCATTAAGATTTTCCAAATTATCTGCTAATTGTTTCCATTCTCTTAAATCGGGAGGGCTGTAAATCTGCAGTTTTCTGTGCAGGATTTCACTCAGCCCCTGCTGATCAAAAATTATTGGTATTTTGTAAATATTGCTTACATCTTCTCCGCTGATTACTGCTTCTTTTCTTACGCCACAAAAACGGGCGATTTTCTCTTTAACTTTATCATCTAATTTTTCTTCACACCGGCCAATGATTACATCGGGCTGGATGCCCCTTTCAGTAAGCATCTTAACGCTCTGCTGTGTAGGCTTGGTTTTCTGCTCATTCACACCGCCGGGAACAGGTATATATGTAAGATGAACATAAACAATATTCTCGCTGCCAATATCTTCCTTAAGCTCTCTGACCGCCTGAATATAAAGCTCGTTTTCAATATCCCCCACTGTACCGCCTACTTCAATAAGAAGAATATCGACCCTTTCCTGCTCAGCAAGGGCAAAGAATTTTTCTTTTATTAAATCAGTTACATGGGGAACAAACTGCACCGTCTTTCCCAAATAATCGCCTCTTCTTTCCCTATTCCTGATTTCATGAAAAATTTTACCCATGGTCAGGTTTTGGCAGGATTTGCAGTTAATCTGCAGGAAACGCTCATAATGCCCAAAATCCATATCGACTTCCCCGCCGTCATCAAGCACAAAAACTTCCCCATGCTCAACGGGATTCATCGCAGATCCTTACCCATAAGTTCTACCTTGCTCTAATCACAAGATAGGCTTTCCGACCGAGATATTCTTTGGGGCAATCTACCTTTGCTCCTGTACCAAACTTTGTTACCGTCTTCTCGATAATAATCT
>JBFMFP010000115.1:0-2670 GCA_040751885.1 Nanobdellota archaeon | reverse complement strand
GATAAAGACGGCAAAGTAAAACAGAGAGTTATCAAGTACTTAGGAACTGTAGAGAATATTCTTGAAAAATTCAAATTCTGGGAAGAACACTATTAAGTAGATTCAATATCCACGCAAAGCCTTTTTTCGGTAATACTTCAGTAAAGTGAAGCAAGACCATTAAGGTCAAGAAAGTGAAATAAGGTGGGATTGGTGTTGCGGAACTTCAGAATAGTGAAGTATTACTTTTTTGCTGATGGGTGCGGGAAATTTTCTTTAATTTTGTTTGCGAGCCCCGTAAAACTTATATATTTTCACTCTTTTTAACAATAGACTGATTTAACAATAGGCAGAAAGCGACAGAAAGCAAACGGGGATTAAAACAGGGGATAAACAGGATGATTACACAAAAGATGCTTTATGAGATTGAATTGGCGATGTTAAGAGCTTATGCCCGAGCCAGCCATAAAATTGCTAAAGTTAAAACAGCAAGAAAGGAAACAAACGCTACTTGTTCCGGTTCTAATGCTACCTGTTCCGGTTCTAATTCTGTGAATTTAGCTGCTTCTAAGGATAATTTCATGAGGGAATTTTCAGCCTGCCTGAAGAAAAAGCGTAATCTCTTTGAAAAAGAAATTGCTGAAGGCGGTTACAGAGAGCCGGCAAGATTGGCTGATATGGTCTATAATTTGATAGAAAGCCGGCTGAGCAGTGAGCTGACGCAGAAATTTATGGCACAAAAAGGCCTGGATGAAAATTCTTTTAAAAAAGTGGTCAGCGATTTAAAGCTTGATTTAAGGGAAGTTTTTTATGAGAATTATTTTAAAAAGAGATAGGGGGTTAATTTTGTTGGGAAGATTTTGTTTGGGGTGTTGATTTTAGCATAAAGAAGGTTAGTTTTAACGCGGAGGTTTACATGACCGGGGGTTGCATAGATGCAGAAACTGAATTCTTTTCAGGTTTGATTGAATTGCAGTATGGGCGGAAAGCTGTAAGCAAACTAAAAGCAATTGCTGGGAAACTTCCTTGGGCAAAAGGCTGGCCTGCCGATGGGAGGGCTTTCTGGAATGCAGAAGCGTTTATGTGGAGCAGGAAAATTGACAAAAGCAGGCGTGATTTAATTTCAGGAGAAATTTCAAAAGAGCTGCTTTCCTTGAAGAAAGGAAAGAACTTAGACATAGGCTGCGGTGCTTACAGCTACGTTCCTTCCGTAGGCATTGATTTTTCTGAAAAAATGCTTCAGTTTAATGATTTATGTTCTGAAAAAGTAATTGGCGATTTGGAAAAGCTGCTGCCTTTTCCTGATGAGAGTTTTAATTCCGCTACAGCTGTTTTTGTGCTCAATTACATCAGGAATTACCGGCAGCTGCTCAAGGAAGTATGCAGGGTTTTGAAGAAGAAAGGCGTTTTCGTAGCCGTTCTCAGCAGCGCAGGGGTAAACAATTGGCAGAAGCAAAAAGAAGTTAATGATTTTAATAAAGGGGAATGGAAAGCTCTTTTGCAGAAGGCTGTGCAGAAGGCTGGATTGGCCACAGATTTTTATGAAAAAGAAGGGTTGTTGTTTTTTAAGTGCAGAAAGGGGGCAGTTTTTTCCTAATAGTTCTTCCTAATAATTCTTTCTTAAATTAAACAAAACATTATTAAACCTAAAGAGCCATCCTTCCAAAGAGAGTAAAAAAAAGTAAGCAAAAAATATTAAGTACAATTATAAAAGCTTTATAAGGACATTATAAAAAAAAGAGCAATAGACGTTAACAAACATAAAGAGTGAGCAGATGGCTGAAGAGTTACTTTCCGAAAGTCCTGAGTATCGTTCCAAGCTGTTGAAAGAATTTAGCTTTGAGGAAGAGAAAGCTGAATTGATATCGGGGGAGTTTTACAGGACGGGCTTTCCTGCGTCTTTGAAATTATTTAGGCTGTCCTGGGAAGTTTACGACCTGAGCATGGAAGAGCCTTATTTCTGGGTGCTTGACCAGCTAAAGACCAAATTTCCAATTATTGAGAAACTGGAGGATTCTTTCGCTGCTGCAGAAAATTCCGCTTTTTTTGGTGTGACTCAGCAGCGCCTGGGGGCACAGCAGGATAAAGTTTCCCAATACTTGGCAACAATGGGGAAAATGATTAAGGAATTATTCCAAATGGTCCGCGAGCTGCGCATTATTGATGAAAGAGTAACCTATTACGAAGAAGTTGAAGCACAGTATCAAAAGCCGCTGGGACAGAGAAGCAAGAGCGCAGAAATAACTCTCAAGGGAATGTTTGTTGATTTGGTTCAGGGGGGAGGAAAAAGTGCCGCTTCGGTCTATGGCATGGCTAGGGAGCTGGAATTTATCACCCTACCAGATTTGTTTTACGATGCACCCCCTTTTAAGAATACTGAAGAGTTAGATGATTATATTAAATCGCTGGAAGAAAATTTTAACCGCAATGTTCTGCGCGTGTTATCGCGGCACCTCCGCCAGTATCTTGAATGGAGGATAAGAACACACAAGGAGCATTCTAATCGCAGGAGGTTTATGCTCCAGTACCTTTGGCAGCATTTTGAAATAATTAAGATGTATCTGAACTGGATCAAGCCCTACCTTCGCCATGTAGCCAGGCTGACGATGAAAGAAGGAAGCATGGCTTCAGCAGACATAGTTTCTGCTTTTGAAGGGAGCATGCTGGATGTGGAATTTCTGGCCAGAAAGC
>JBFMFP010000114.1:0-2708 GCA_040751885.1 Nanobdellota archaeon | reverse complement strand
TGATAGAGATGTCCGGAAATCCTTATCCTTCATCTGGACGGCGCCGCGGCAACTGCATATTCAAAGCAGAGATAAATTAGAAAGATATTTTGAAGACAGCAGGGCATTGAAATGCTCATTCTTTGAAGATCTGGATGACAGAAAGATTGATGAGAATGAAATCCTGTTTTTTAATTGGGAAAGCATTAATAAGGCTGACAATGTATATATTCGTGAGAATGAACAGGATTTAAATTTATCGAAGGTATTGGAAAGAACAAAGGACGAGGGAAGAGAAATTGTTTTGGTGATTGATGAGGCACATCATCATACAACCAGTGAAATTTCACAAAGATTAATTCGGGATATCGGGCCGAAATTAACGATTGAAGTTTCTGCAACACCTGTGATTACCGATGAAGACGAAAAAGTAAATGTTCATTTGGAAGAAGTAAAGACCGAGGGAATGATAAAGAAAGCAGTTATCTTAAATGACCAGTTTGTGAACTTATTAAAGCAGGGAAAAATAAAAACTCAGCTAAGCGGGAGCAGCGAGGACTTAGTCATAGATGCAGCTTTAAAAAAGAGAAATGAATTGCTGAAAGCTTTCCGGAAAGAAAAAGCTCATATCAATCCTCTGGTTTTAATACAATTGCCGGACAGAATCGGTAGCCTTGAGGACAGAATGAAGGAAAAAGTAATAGGGATTCTCAAAGATAAATATAGTATCTCAACCGAAAAAGGGAACAATAAACTGGCTATCTGGCTTTCTGGAGAACATGTTAACAAAGAAGATGTAGAGAGAAATGACAGTGAAGTCGAAGTTTTAATTTTCAAACAGGCAATTGCACTTGGATGGGACTGTCCCCGTGCACAAATTTTGGTTTTGTTCAGACAATGGCATAGCCCTATATTTTCTATTCAGACAGTAGGCAGAATTATGAGAATGCCGGAGCCGGACCATGGTCATTACACAACTGGTATTTTAAATTACGGATATGTCTATACCAATTTAGATAATATTGAGATTCAAGAAGATATTGCTAGAGATTACATCACTATTTTTACAAGTAAAAGGAAAGACGATTACAAACCAGTCGATTTATTATCCTGTTATTCAAAAAGGCATCGAGAAAAAACACGATTGGCCCCTTCGTTTATTGAGATATTTTTGAAAGAAGCAGAGAAATATAAATTAAAAAAGAATATTGACATTAAAGCAAGGAAATTAGATTTAAAGATAATTTCTGACTGGAAGGCTGAAAACATAGATGTTTTAGCTGGCAAGACAATTATCGGGGATAAAGCAATTACAGCCAGCTCTGAGGATTTGCAAAAATTATTCGATTATTTTGTGAGACGACATTTAACCCCATTTTATCCAGAGGACAGGTCTGTTGGAAGAGTGAAGGAATCTATTTATAAGTTTTTTGAGCAAGAGCTAAAGATGGATTATGGAGAAAAAGGGGATGAAATTATTCAAATTATTTTGAGTGATAAGAATATTCAGCAATTTGTAAATGTGATAGATGTCACAAAGCAAATTTACAAGGAAGAAACGGCAAAAATAGAACAAGAGCTTGGTTTTGTCGAGAATTGGAATGTGCCTGAAGCATTACCATTCGGTAGTGATGATGTTAAGGAAGATTCTGAAAAATCTATTATGAACCCATTCTACAGCAAAGGAAGATGGAAGACAGAGAAGGCCTTTATAGAATTTTTAGAAAAATCAGACAAGATAAAATGGTGGTTTAAGAATGGAGATAGAGACGCAACATTTTTTGCTGTGCCGTATGGCAATGGAGGGGAAAATCCATTTTATCTTGATTTTGTCGTTAAGTTCAAAGACGGAAGAGTGGGATTGTTTGATTCCAAGGCAGGATTTACTCAAAAACTTGCTGGGCCTAAAATTGATGGGTTGTTTAATTACATACAGATCGAAAACAAGAAGGGCAAGAAACTTTTTGGTGGCATTGCAGTAAATACAGACCAAAGAAATTATCGTGGGAGATGGGTTTATTTTGATAAGCCAAGCAGGGAATTGAGAGACAATGATTTTACTAATTGGAGGAATTTGGAGTTTTAATCATACTACAAAAAGCTGTCTTAATATCTCAATTCCAAAAAGCACAGAAAAAGCAAAGTAGCGTTAAAGAAAACAAAGAGTAAGTAACACATTTATTGAATACTAATCATCAACTGCAACATCAAATACCGCATGGGGCGGGAGAGAGAGGAGGGCTGATGATATTTTTCTGCTATAATAATAAAAAAATAGAAAGAGAGTATAAGTGGCTGAATATTCACATCTTAAGAATGCACCAATAACAGAGGCACTTATTGATATCCGAATCAAGGTAAAGGAGGATTTTGATGTTGAACTTTTATCCTCGCTCTATGATGCAATTTCCGGTCAATATCCCGAAAAAAAGACTCGTCACAAATGGGAAGCCCACGTCGAATTAAAGAAAGGAGAAGCCCCCATTTCTTCAGGCACAGAGACGGTAGATGGATTTATATTCTCTTCTGCGGATAAAAAGCAGATATTTCAGGCGCGCATTGACGGATTTACTTTTAACAGGTTGAAGCCTTATGACAGGTGGGAGACCTTCCGGGATGAGGCATTCAGATTATGGCAATTATATCGGGATCTGAGATCCCCGGAAATAGTCAGGGTTGCCCTGCGCTTTATTAATAAATTTGACATCCCTCTTTTTCCTCAACCTCTG
>JBFMFP010000113.1:0-2837 GCA_040751885.1 Nanobdellota archaeon | reverse complement strand
TATTAGAAAACTAATTACCTCCATTCCTGAAAAAGCCTGGAAGGAAATTGACGAATACACCAGTATTACCAGTAAAGAATTCCTGCTTAAAACATGGAAAAAACCAAGAAAATTTGTCATCCGTAGAATCAAAATAGACAAAGAGACAAATCAACTTTTCCTCCCCATTAAAGACTTCTATCGCTACGAAGCTGTGGTTACCAATATGGAAGGTGACCCGGCCGAGATTATGAACTTCTATGATGATAGGGCTAATGTTGAAAACAAGATAGATGAAATTAAAGATGGTTTTGCTGTAGAAGAGGCCTCCCAGCATCTTAAAACTCGCAATCATGCCTTTATGCTCATTAAAGTTATCGCCTACAACCTTATGAATTGGTATAGACAGGCGTTGTTGCCTGAGGATAAGAAAAACTGTGAGATTAAAACCATCCGCAGACAAATCATCAATATCCCTGGCAATATCCTCGGCAAGGGTAGATTCCATCGAATTAAACTCGCCGCCAATAAACTTCTTGAGTCTATCATTAAGACAATCAAAACAAATCTTGATGCCTTCTTCTATTTTGTAGCTAATGGCTTTACCCCGGTTCGATGTTAACTACAGCAATTTGACCATATCCACTTTTCAAAGAACTTCAGACACACTCGTATTGTGCCCAAATTATGACTCCCTCCCATCTTAATCCCATCTCTTTTCTATCCGTTATCTAATTCTCTTCATCTTCTCCTTAATTCTCTCCCAAATTTGTCAAAATAGCCTTATTTTTCACCCCCCTCTCCCCTTTGGACTCAGCTACTTGCCGATTTCAGGTTTATAACTACAATGCTCACTCCACATGACTGAGTAAATACCCAACTCAGTATAATTGGGCTTACGACCAAGAATTTGACAGATTCTATCATACTCTTCCATTGTCAAGCCGTGTGATTTAATTACCTCTTCAGTTATTTCTATCTCTGGCATGAGTATTCTCTCCTTTTTACTGAGAGTAAAGGGAAACTTTCTTCAAAATATAAGTTAATTTAAAAAAATTAAAAATTATTTAATTTTTCTCTTGACAAAAATCTTTATATATGGTATAGTAGAGATGTCGGACGAGAAGTCTGATAGGACATACTTAGGAAGTAGAATTTTAACTTTATTATTTTCTACTTCCTTTTTTTAACTGTGTATACTCTTATCATGTTTAATCTTTCCTTTCAAATTCACTGATGATTGCTTGAAACTTTTCATCTCCAATTTTTGTACTTATTTCCTTTAGTATCTTCTCTGCTTTCTCAATAGCGAGTGGAATAGAATTCTTTTCAGCTATTAGTTTTCCCTCATAAATATATTTGATAGCATTTTCAATATCATTCTCTTTCTGGTAGTAAAAATCTCCTAACTCAAGATATGAATAAACAAAGTCTGGGAAAATTATGATAGCTTCTTCCCATAAATTTTTTACCTTATCGTATTTTCCCTCTTTTACTAAAAGACGAGCCATATCATTTCGACATTTGGCAGCAATAACGTCTCTCTTTTTATGGTTATTTATGAGTGCTTGAAGGAAATATTCTGCATCATCATATAACCCTAAATCATCAAGTAAAATAGAAGCACATTTATCCCATGCACGAGCATGTTCTTCAACATCCTTAAACTTAGTAATCTCTTTATATTGATTTAGTGCCTCTGTTTTATTTCCTAAGTGCTCTAATGTTTCAGCAAGTTTCCACCGTGTTTTTATATTTGTAGGATTAACCTTTAATCCTATATTGCAAATATTAATTAGCTCCTCATATTTATCCTCTTGTTCTAATCTTGATATAAGGTTTCCATATATATACCCAATTCCCTTTAGTTTTTTATTCTCAGAAGGAATCTTTAATGCCTCTTCGCATAGTTGTGCAACTTTTTCAAGATGTTTAACTTTTACTTCAAAAGTTAGGTATGTCCAAAGAAATTTAATATCTCGATATCCACCTATATATGCTTGTTCAAAATATTCTTCAATCTCTTCAATTTGTTCTTTGCTAGGAGTAGGATTAAGCTTATTTAAAACATTAGCATAAAGATAACATGCTCTTGGATTATACGGTTCTATCTTCTTTACTATTAATTCCAAACATTTCTTATTTTCTTCAAAATTCCCTATCTTAGAATAAAGGGAAGACCATTCAAATAACTCAGGACACTTCTTCTCAATAGCAGCTTGATGTTGCATTTTACTTATTTTTTCTCTATGTCTTTCCATAACCTGCACGGCTAATTCTCGGTCATTACACTCTTCTTGTGGATTTGGATAGATTAATCCTTGAAGTAATTTTAGTACTACATATCGTTCACGCCTACTCACTATATTTACAGCACTAATTAAGGAACATATCCTTTCAAACTTTACACCTCGATCTTTTAATTCATCTATTTGACTCATTATAATATAGGCAATTTTTTGATGTCTTGTTCGGAACTGTGTAGTAATAAATCCTTTTCCCCTTTCTCCTGGTATTATGATTCGTGGAGCAGGAAATAGAACCTTCTGGTTGAAAATTATTCCATAACATCCTGTAAGTTTCTGTAACAGATTTTTAGGTGTAAGTATTCCATAGGTATAAAGTAAACAAATATAGAGGTATCCTTCTGCTGAGTAAACACTATCATTTTTAAGTTTTTCATATTCATCTTTTATTATCTCATCAAAATGTTTACCTTCTGTTGTCTCTCTCATGGCTACCAGAAGTTGTTTTTTTGCATTTAACTTAAATTCTTTAACCTGGTCAGTAAATTTTAATGTCTTTAGCCTTCCCAATAGATTTCCTGAAACATCATATTTAGCAAGTAATTTTAAAAT
>JBFMFP010000112.1:0-2874 GCA_040751885.1 Nanobdellota archaeon | reverse complement strand
GATTATGGATATACCTCACGAGATTGCGCACATAAACCCACTAAGCGAGCTCCAACGGAAAATCGCTAGAGCATTAGAAGTTGAAATTTAAGGATTACAATTTTTTAAAGAAAGTGTCGAATGTGGGAAATCGCTTAAAACCATAGCAACATTTATATAAGGAATTTTCTTTCCATTTTAAAGCCAATGGGCGAGGTGTATGAAGCGAGGTGTATGAAGATGGATAAAAAAGGTCAAGGTATGTCTGTGAATGTGATTATAGTTGCTGCATTAGCTCTGGTAGTTCTGGTTGTGCTGATTGTTATTTTTACCCGGCAGACGACAACATTCGGCGAGAAAGTAAGCGAGGAGACGAGGACTGAGCTGGTTAAACTGAAAATAAGTTACGATAGCTGCCATCCGGGCCAGTCTCTGGAAGACACTTTTTCCGCCAATTATGAAAAAGCAGGGCTTGCCGAAGACAAAGATTTGGCAATATCTGATTTCAAGGGCGAAATAGAGCGATGCAAAGGATTTAGCCAAAGCAAACAGGACTGTGAAGCTGAATCAGGCTGTGTCTGGAGCTAAGTGAGCTTAACTGGGTTTAGCCTGAGTTTAGCTGAGCAGCAAAATCAAAACAAAATTAAAAGAGTCAGCAGTGGTAAAAAATGATGGTGAAAAATGAGCTTAATTAAGTCAAAACGGGCTGATGCCAATATGTGGTGGATCATCATCGGGGCGGTTATTGCCTTAGTGGTGTTGATAGTTTTGCTGATCATGTTTACAGGAAGGAGTGGGAGACTGGAAGGCGGATTGATGGATTGCGAGAGTAAAGGGGGGAAGTGCGGCTTGCTTAAAGAAGAATGCACAAGCAAGGAAAAAGGCGGAACTTGGTCGGAAGCTTTTGAGTGTCCAGACAAGTCGGGCTGCTGTTTTGGGATTAAAGAGTAGTAAGAGTAGCGCAGATAGGTTTCATTAGCGGCTAGATTTCACTGGATGTGGTTAGGTTTCATTGGAAGTACAAGCTTTAGATTAATACGGTCCTTTAATATGGTCCTGGTTAATAAAAAAGGGGAGGAAGAGCCTACTTTAACTTTAATCATAAAAATTATACTTTTGCTCCTTGCGGCGGGAGCACTTTTTTATTTTATTTGGAAAGTAGGCACATGATTATAATTATAATTGGTGATATAATCGCTGAAAATGGGTAAAAAAAAACTTAATTTTTGTTGTAGTAAATTTTGTAGTAAAAAAGGCAATTTTCTTGCAGATAATTTAGGCTGGCTCCTTCTTTCCTTGGCGGCATTGGCGGTGCTGGTAATCATTTTTCTTTTAAGAGAAGCAATAAGCAAAAAATTGTCTACTGTCTTAGGCTGATAATTATGGAAATTAGCGGTATTTTAGTAAGTTTAATCATTGTAGCTTTGGTTGTAGGGGTTGTTTTCATTATGGAATTTGCTCCCGAAGGCAGTATTCTCGGAGAAGCAAAACAATCCCTGCTTAATTTTATAAATAAATTCTGGCCTTGGGGAAATGCTGCCGGGGCTGGAGAAACAGCAGTTACTGCCGAGCAGAGCGAGGCTGTTTCCAGCCTGGAAAAATCCATCCGGAGAATGTTGGCAAGCAGGGAAAAAAACTGTTTTGTAAGGTATGGTGGTTTCCCGCCCTTAGGAAAGACAAACATTGATTTAGTTTACAAGCCGGAAGAAGGGAAAACAGAGATGTTTGTGCGCGCAGGTACGGGGGGTTTGGGAATTATTAAAGAAAGCTTTTTTGCCGGAATGGTTCCCTGCGTTATCGCCGGAGAAGAGACTATAACTTTGAATTTTGAAAGAAGTTTTCTCAACGAAAAGAAAGCTGGTGAAAAGGAAATAGTAGAGCCTCACTTCAATAATGTCATGCAAATTAAGATAGCTGAAAATAACGGCGGTTTTTTAGGCTATACTGAAAACAGAATTGATTATGGCTCCGGTTTCAAAGATTTTGAAGATGCCGGTTATTTGTATACGCCGGATAATAAGCACATTTGTTTTTTCCCAACTGTTGATGGCTTAACAGGCAAAGACGGTTTAGACGATGATTATTTGGGTGAAAATCCTTTCGGAGAAAATTCCATACCTAAACAGGTAGGTGAAGGCAGGCTGAAATCATGTTAAGAAAAAATAGGAAAGGCGTTTCTTTAATGACGAATATGATTGTAATTATTATCATTCTGCTGGTTAGTGCAGGAGTCATAGCAGGTTTAATACTTCTTTTTAAAGGGCCTTTGGAAGAAAAAAGTCTGGAAACTGCCTGTGAAGCAAGCGTAATAGGGAGGGTTAAGACAGAAATAAATTTAGGAATAACAAATTTTCAATGGACACCGGTAAATTGTAAAACGATTCCTAAAGAAGTAAAGGGGGAAAGAAAAAGTGTCAAAGAGGCTTTGGCCAGGAAGGCAGTACGCTGCTGGCAGATGTTTTATGAAGGCAGGGAGGAAAAAGTATTAGGAGATTACAATTGTTTTGTCTGCTATCTGATAGATACAGGAGAAATTGAAGGGGGAGCTATTCCTAAAACAGAGCTTATAGATTATCTTAATGAAACAAAATATTATAAATCGGCAGATTATACTTATTTAAGCTATATTAAAGAGCATGGTGGTGAAGGTTATGCGCTCGTTTTGTCCGACATTAAGCCAAAACAGCTTTATGGAATCGCTTTTTTGTCTAAAAACGGCATGTATGAATTTGAAGGTGCCATAATTCTCTTTACAAAAAGCTTAATTATAATTGATAGTCTTGATTCTATTGAAAAATCTTGCACTATTGAATATATTTGGGAAGAAAATATTTGGGAAGAAAACAAATAAAAAAGAGAAATGAATAAAAGAATAAAAAAGAGGAATGATTATTA
>JBFMFP010000111.1:0-3111 GCA_040751885.1 Nanobdellota archaeon | reverse complement strand
AAACCATTGTGGTGTTTATATAAACACTACAAGTATATAAATTTTTCGCAAATTTCAGGTAAATCCGTCTAAGAAATAGAAGAGAATCTGTAGTGACTAAGATTTACACAAAATTCAGGTAATTATTCAGCTTCCTGAAGTTCAGCAAAGTCGTCTTGGTCGTGAATTTGGCAAAATCCTTGCAATGATTATCGTCAGTTAATCCGACGTTGTCATGGAAGGGATTTTGACATTAATTTTCAGTATATGGCTCTGCCAAATTCACTTATTGACCCTGACGCAAGAAATACGAAAACTATCGTATTTCTGCGCAGAAAATAAGTCGTTGCTTATTTTCTTGCGACGACTTTGCTTCACAAAGCTGAATAATTACCTTTAAGAACTTTAAGAGTAAAATTTTTACCTTTTGGCTCTTAGCCATACCTCTTTTATAAAATTTCGGAAAATAGCTTTTAAGCAGTTTAAGTTAGACAGCTTCAATTTACTCCACTTCCCACTCTCCAATAGTTAACAAATCTTAATAAAACAACTGCTTTTAAAGTAAGATAATGGAATTTAAAGTGCAAAAGAAGGAAAACGAGAATATCCGCCGCTACCCTACCGAAGATGTTAAAATTGCCCAGAGGTTTGCCGTATCCCTGAAAAGTGAGCTGGGCGAATTCCTCATGAGCGTAATCATTTTTGGCAGCTCTGCACGCAGGGAAACTACTGCTTTAAGTGACGTTGACGTTCTGGTCATTACCGATGATACTAAAATAGAAATAAGCGAAGCCATTATTGAAGCTTACAGGATAATTGTAGAAAAAGTCATAGTAAGAACTTCTCCAAAGCTGCATGTAACTTCCATGACTTTCACGTCTTTCTGGGAATATGCCAAAGCCGGGGATCCTGTCGTTGTAAACATACTGCGTGACGGCGTGGCTTTAGTTGACGTTGGTTTCTTCGAGCCGTTACAGATACTGCTTAAAAAAGGAAGAATCAGACCCAGCGAGGAAAGCATCTGGAGATACTTTGGCAGGGCGCCAAGAACACTGCTTAACTCCAAATGGCATGTCTTGCAAGCAACGTTAGACTTATACTGGGCAGTTATTGATGCTGCCCATGCGGCCTTAATGAGAGCTAAAGAAGTCCCGCCCACACCGGACCATGTTGCCGATATGTTAGAAAGGGTTTTTGTCAACAACGGGCAGCTGGAAAAGAAATATGTAGATATGATGCGCAATTTCTACCGCCTGAGCAAGGAAATAACCCACCGGGAAACCAAAGAAATCAAAGGCATGGACTTTGAGAAATATTACCGTGACGCTGATGAGTTCGTGCAGAGAATGAAAAGAATTATTGAAAAAGGAAAGTTTTGAAAGAGAAATGGTGAGCTGCGAAGGGTAGGCATCAATATATCGATAACTGCATAACTTGTAGCAAATCGGTATATGCAGTTATCGGAATAGCTAACTGCGAAAAAATGTGCGTTAACTTTCGCAGTTATCTATATCAAAGTGAATATGCCAAAAAGAATAAAGAGAATTGCGGCAATAGTTTTTATTGTTTTTTCTGGGATTCCTTCAGCAATTTTGCTGCCGATAAAAACATTAAACCCTATTGCTATTCCCAGTGCTAACACAAAACCTGCAAAAATAGGAATTGGTACTAAATATTTGGCAGCTAATAGGCCGGAAGCTATTTGGGTTTTATCTCCAAATTCACTAACCAGAACGGTTAAAAATGAAGCCGCTAATGGAGTTTTATTCAAAACTTCTCTTTCTTTCTTTTTTGATTTTTTAAAGTATAGCTTAACGAATGTCCAAACTCCTAAAAGAATAAATAAAATTCCAATAAGGTTCTTGATTAAACTTGATGATAGAGAAAAACCAGAAAATGTTCCTAATAAGATAGCAATCCCGTCCATTGCCGCATGAGCTGATACTGCTCCCAAAAATACTTTGAATGGCGATTTATATTTTAATGCCAATCCGAGAATTATCAATTGTGTTTTGTCGGCAATCTCTGAAATCAATGCCAATGTAAATGCAGCAATAAATGGTTCAATCATAAATACTGTTAAAATATTTCTTTATAAAAATCTATCTACTAGCAGGTTGTGTTGCGTAATCGGGAGATGAGTTAAGGTGGTGCGTTAAGGGTGTTTTCTTATTAAATAAACTCTCTTAATGACCTTTGAATTAAATCAACAATTTTCTTATCTCTACTAATTTTTGTTTGCATCTTTTCTTGTTCATTTCTTCTTAACTTCCACCATTTTATTTCTGGTGCAACTTCATAAAACTTATTTCTTCCTTCGGCACTTTTAAACCTGACAGCATCTATTTCAATTAACTTTGGGATATATTTTGAAGAGATATTTTGAACAGTCTTTCTTGTTAATTCAGCTAATAAGGTTGGTGTTATATATCCTTTCTCAAGAATTTTGAGTAAAACTTCTCTTTCCACTGAAGTAAGTTTAGACATATATCTATCATTAACTTTTTGGAACAAAATGTCCCTTAATATGTCCTCCTCTATTTGTATAGGTGTATTTGATGGTTGTAGAGATAAAACACAACTCAACAGACTATTCAAGATTTCTCTTATATTTCCTTCATGTAGTTGAAATAAGATTTTAACAACTTCTTCGGTATGTGGCGGAATTAAAGGTACATTTTCGTCTATTCTTAATTGATTAACTCTTTCCTCAAGTATCTTTTTTATGTCTTCGTAAGAAAATGGAGATACCCCTAATGCAGGTGTTAAAAAAATCTGACCTACTCTTTTCTTTGTGCTGACAATCACTGGAAAGAATTTATCACCAACAAAGATAAAAACAACATTTTTTGATAGGAAAAAGTCTCTCACATCGGAAAGCATATCCACCAAGCCGTCAAAATCATCTATGTTGTCTAAATTATCATAATGAACAACCATCCCTTTAAAGCGTGGGTGGACGATTGCATCGGTTACTTCATGGAATAAATCTATTAAGCGTTGTCTATTTACCTGAATTTTCCCTAATTTTTATACACAACACCTAGCTCTTTCAATATTTTCTTCTGTTTTGGCTCAAGAGGCACATGAATGCTCCATTCAAAATTTGAACTGGAATCTTTTAAGTTTACT
>JBFMFP010000110.1:0-3115 GCA_040751885.1 Nanobdellota archaeon | reverse complement strand
GGAAAGAGGAATACTCAGATTATGATGAGTTTGTTTGGCACTTGGAGGTTGCAAGGGCTGAACCCGTACAAAGAATTAAGAGCTATCCTCTAAAGCTTAATACATACCAAATTTATTGGGAATACTAAACTACACTTCAATAATACTTAATATTTCGTGAGCAACAAATATTTTATTCCTTTGCACTTCCTTTGAGAGTTTGAGTATTCCTAAAGAGATCAAATTTTCAATCACTCTTTTTGCAGTAGGATATGTTACTTTTAATCTTTTTTCTGCTGTAGTTACAGTAATAAAAGGATTCATAAATAAGTTATCAATTAATTTAGTTATAGCTGTAGTATTGAATGAGTCTTGTGTTTTTTGTCGGTATTCTTCTCGCAGTTTTTGCATCTTAGCCACACGCTGAAGTGCATCTTCGGATTGTGTTGAAACAGCCTCAAAGAAGAACCTCATCCATTCTGCAAACTTACCTTCCTGATTTGTTTTAAGAAGCAAACTCGCATATTCTCTACGATGCGCTTCAAAATACCCGCTAAGATAGAGAAGCGGCCTCATGATAAGCTTTTTCTTACAAAAATAAAGAATTATTAACGATCGTCCTATTCTTCCGTTCCCATCACAGAAAGGGTGAATAGTCTCAAACTGATAATGCATTAAGGCACTTTTTGCAAGAAGAGGTAAGCGATCGTCAGTGTTTAAATACGTAATGAGTTCTTCCATTAAATGTGGTACCTCCTCGGGAGGCGGCGGGACAAATTGAGCTTCTTGCGGCCTGCTATTTGTGGATCCTATCCAGTTTTGGATCTTTCTAAACTCACCGGGAAATCTATTCTCTCCTCTTACTCCTTTCATGAGAATCCTATGCATTTCTTTAATGAGTTCTAACGTGATTGGTTCTCTTTCAACTTTTTCTAAGCCATATTTAACAGCTTTAACGTAATTAATAACTTCTAACGCATCAGGGACTTTTTCTTCGTTGCCCTTTGCTTCCGCCAGAAATAACTCCGAAAGAGAGATTCTCGTTCCTTCAATACGAGAGCTCATTACCGCTTCTTTACGAAGATATGGCCAAATAAGAAGATTAGGATTAGGCAACAGAAAGCCAACTCCAGAAAGCTTACCCAATTTAGCATCGGCTTTAGAGAGAGCCAAAACGAATTCTTGGTCAAAATTAATGGGTGGCGGTAATTTTTTTGGAATGAACGTTAAGTAGGACCCCCATTGATCAGTTCGCTCTTTAAGTTCTCCAAAACAATTTTGAAATTGATGCTGTTCCATCTATGTTTAAACCTCACACTTATGCTTAAATAGTAAAAGTATTTAAATTTTTTGCCATTGGTTTTAATAAGGAAAGGATTACTGACGTATCCATTGAATTTCCTTAATTTAAAAACACATTTAGAATAATTTTATTAAGGAAATTTGTATTAAAGAAAAAGCGCAATAATTTTAACAATAGAATCGCTTGTTAACATTTATATTAAATAGGAGTTCCTTTGTTAAATAGCTTATCTTAATAGCTTTTACTTAATACCTTCTAAAAGCAATGAAAATTCACTTTCCCACTTTCAAATGCACTTCCTTTAACTGTTCCGCTGAAATCTCTGCAGGAGCATTCGTCATTAAATCACGGGCATCTTTGTTCTTTGGGAAAGCAATCACTTCGCGGATTGAATCCCGCCCAGCCATTAACATCGTCCATCTGTCCAGCCCGAAAGCTATGCCGCCATGGGGAGGAGCAAATTTAAGCGCATCGAGCAAAAAACCAAACTTATCGCGGGCTTCCTTATCACTTAAGCCTAAAGCCTTAAACACTTCTTCCTGTAATTTGTTATCGTGGATTCTTATAGAGCCGCCGCCTAGCTCTGTCCCATTGAGCACCAAATCATAAGCCCGGCTGCGCACCTTTGCTTTATCGCTGTGCAGGTATTTCACATCATCCAAATTTGGAGAAGTAAAAGGGTGGTGCATGCTTACAAAGCGGTTCTCTTCCTTACTGAACTCAAACATAGGAAACTCAGTTATCCAGACAAAAGCAAATTTCTCTGTATTTTTCCTTAAATCTGGCTTGTCGCTCTGGTACTTTTTCATTGCTTCCTGATAGCTCATTCTCGGGAAGGGCGTTTTAATTTTCTCTCCTAAAACTTCGCTGAAAACATATTTCATCAGCCTTTCCATTAAGTCGTAAATATCTTCTTCTTCGATAAAGGACATTTCCACATCCAGCTGGGTAAATTCAGGCTGCCTGTCTGCCCTTAAATCTTCATCGCGGAAACAGCGGGCAATTTGGAAATACTTATCAAACCCGGAGACCATGAGCAGCTGCTTGAAGATCTGCGGTGACTGCGGCAAGGCAAAAAAACTGCCCGGGAAAGTCCTGCTGGGAACAATATAGTCCCTTGCCCCTTCCGGAGTTGATTTTGCCAGGATAGGTGTTTCCATTTCCAAAAAATTATCTTTGTCCAAAAAATCGCGGATGGACTTAACCAGCTTATGGCGAAGAGCCAGCGCTTCCTGCATTTTGGGCCTGCGCAGGTCTATATACCTGTATTTCAACCTGGTATCTTCATGGGAAAGAACTGATTCATCCATATCTAAAGGTAAAGCAGGGACTTCTTTGAGCACTTTAATTTTTCTTGCTTCCAACTCTATTTCTCCAGTTCCAGGGCCTTTAACCTGATTTGCGGGGCGGGGATTAACCATGCCGACAACCTGCAGAATATCCTCCTTATTAAGATTCCTGAATTCCCTGGCTAAGTCCTTATTCAGAAAAACCTGCGTCTTGCCGTACCTGTCCCTTAAATCCAAAAAGCCTATCTTCCCGCCAATTCTTATAGAATCCGCCCAACCGGCTAAAGTCGCGCTTTTTCCTGCATCCTTCTTAGACAACTCCCCGCAAGTATGTGTTCTTAACATATTTTGCTTAAAACAAGCAGCTGTTTTTATTGTTTTTGGTTGTAGCTGGTTGTAGTTCTTGATATTTTCAACGGGTGTGGGACAGTAAATCTACGCTCCTACCCAAAATAAGTTATGCCACAAAGTTGTGAGCCCATAAGCGGTATCAATTCTTTCTTCTCTTTTTTGAGCAAACCTCCACCCTGTTCTTTTCTTGTCC
>JBFMFP010000109.1:0-3183 GCA_040751885.1 Nanobdellota archaeon | reverse complement strand
GATTAGAATAGAATATGATTAGAATAGAATATGATTAGAATAGAATATGATTAGAATATAATTAAAATAGAATACGATAATTAGAATAGAACACGAATAAAATATAATTAGAATATGAGAATATGATTATAAAAACCCCTGGCCAACTGCCGAAGCAGTTGGCTTGGGGAAAAAGAGGTGATAGATGTTTACTACTCAAAAGAGGGACTTATATTTAAACCTTTCGGTTCTTTGAGTATTTTAAAGTGGTGACCAAAAGATTTTAAAGCTCAGAAGCGTATCCTTGCTAAACTTACTATAAGCTTACTATAAACTTACTAAAAAGAGGAGGTTGACGGTAAAAATGGAAACATTAAAGTTATTGAAGCTAAACCCTTTGAAATTGAACCCTTTGAAATTAAACCTAAAACATCTTTTCGCTTTGGTTTCGGCTTTGCTGCTGGTTTTTTCTTTGGCGCAGGCAGCAGGACAGCAAACAGCAGGCCAGAAGCAGACAGATCTTTTTGTCAAGGCGCAGCTGGAAGGCAAGGAAATTCCCTCTCTTTTGAGCAAATACATCAGCAATAGCAAAATGAATGTCGAGCTGACTTTAGAAAATGGCGACAAGGCTCTTTATGGGGTCATAACTGCTGAAAAGAAAATAGCTAATGTTGTTCCCGGAGGAATAAATAACCCTTCGTTGAATGTATATGCCACTGAGCAGGTTGTGAAGAAAATCCAAGCTGCTGACAACCCGGTTGCTGAGCTGCAGAAAGCTTTGCAGGAGAAGGAAATCCGCTGGGAAGGCGTGGGTTTTTTAAACAAAGTCAAGTACTCTTTTGCAGCCATGTTCTTTAATTTAGGCCGTTTGTTCGGCTCGGACCTATCAAAAGAAGCATCCAAAGAAAGTGCAAAAGTTGTTAGTAAAGAGCAGGCAAAAGGTGAAAAACTAGATGAACCCGAAGAAACAGAGCCGACATCAGTAGATATTAGAAAAGCTGCAGAGACAGCGGAGCCTGTAAAGAGTGCGATTAGCGGAGGAATTACCGGCGCGGCAACTGCAGATGTTTCAGGAGAACAAGGAGCGGAGCATGTCGTAAAAATGACTGAAAACGGGTTTGTTCCGGAAAAGCTGACCATCAAAGCGGGAGATACTGTCAGGTGGGAAAATGAGCGTACTGGTAAGCTAAGCAAGGCGATGATTTTAGGCACTCGTTCATGCATTAACGTTAAAAGCGGCATTTTCACGACGGGGCAATCTTTTTCCTGGACATTTGACAAAGACTGGACGTTTGACAAAGAAAAAACATGCACTATCATTGACGGCATCATGATCAAAAAAGTAATGGATATAACGATAGAGTAAACGATAGAGTAAGAATCTTTTTTTTGTTTTTTTGTCTTTGTTTCTTGTCTTTGTTTTTAGACTTTAGGATAATGACATTTCTGTCCCACTTTCTTTAGAAACGTTTAAATCTGTACAAATCATCTGCTTTTGGCAATGTACCAATCGTCCCACTATGCTTCCTGTGTGCCTGCTTTCTGCAGATATAATAGCTGTAACTCCTCTTCAAATAGCAGGTTGGAATATATAGCCAATGACTGCCAGCAGGAAAGAGTATGTCGGCAGGAAAGAGTATTTTATCCTGCAGCTCGTTCCGTGGGCCCTCTGAATTATTCTGCGGGCAGCGTTATAAGCGGCAATGCCAACTTCCTGAACAGATTATTCTATCAAACACGAGCACTTCCCCGAGCCTTTTCGCAAGTGTCTTACAAGCCCTCTGCTGACTGTTTGTTTAAACTACAGGCGGAATATCATTTTCTTCCCGACGATTTTCTCAAACCAGGTGAAGTAAGCACATTTGTGGGCAGAGCAGAAGAGGTCAAAGAATTTGTTGAAGAAGCTTTCGAGAGGATATTTGCGCAGCCTTTTCCCAGCGATATTAAAATAAGCGTCCTGGACGAGAAAAAGTTTAGAAGAATAGCCCCTTCTCCAAACACTGTCGGTCTTTCCGTCAACAGAAGTGAATATGGGCTGCTCTCAGAGATTTTTGTTCTCAACGACAGCTTAGGAAGAGTTATGCTGACCATTGGTCATGAATTGGGGCACGTCTTGACACCTGCTTTACAAAACAAGCATGACGAAGAAGCCAAAGCTTATGCTTTTTCCCTGCTCTGGATGAAAGTGATTAAAGAGCAGAACATTGCTGATTTGGGCGATGCTATCGTTAATGAGCTTCCGGCAGAAAATGGCCTGCATAATGTTGCTTTTGGTTTTGTGCAGGAATTGATAAAGCGGGGGGAGGATTTGTTAGATATCTATTTGGGCATAATCAGAAGGATTCTCTTTGTAGATCCATTCTGTGCTTCATCTGGAAGATCATCTCGTCGTATATCTCTTTGTCCATTCGGGCAGGATGTCTAAAGGACAGTCTGCTGTAATTGTGCTTTCCCCGTAATCTGTTCCGGCCCAGAGGCGAACGTTCCAGACAGCGCTATAATACAAGCCTTTTTCTACTGCTACTCTTCTTAATTCCGGAGGGACTCCTGCAAGTCTGCCCTGGGAATGGTCATTAAACCTTTCTGCTCTCGCAAATCTTCCTAAGGCCACTATTTTTTCTGCCAAATCCATTTTCGCGCGGGACATTACTCTCCCTAACAGCTCTTTATGCTGAGGAGAAAGTTGGAGCCTTTCTACTGTCGTGGAAACATAGGTAGCAGAAGAAGAAGCTGCAAATCTCAGAGGCTCTAAATTAGAGGGAAGGTTTCCACGGCGGTTTTTTCCTAATTCTCTTTCCCGGCCGAAGTAAAATAAATCCGGACTAATGTACAGCTGTCTTTGGTCTGTTTCCGCTTGCAGGCCGGTTTCAAAAAAAGCACAGATGTTAACCACTTCAATTTCTTCTCTCGCACTTACGCGAATAAGACCATAAGCCTGGGATCGCTGCTCTCCCGGTACTGCTTTAAGGTCAAAATTAGCTACATTCTTATTAGGCATAAATTTCCAAAAAGGACGGTTTTTTATAAATTTTATTGATGTTACTACTTTAAAATAAGATAGTTATAATCGCTCATCAAAACCTTACTTTACAAATTAGCTGAATTCTGATTTGGATGTTTTTTGTTTTTATCGACGTAAGTTTGTTGTATTTTTCGTGTCTTTTAGGTAGTTACCTCTTTTATTTTTACTGAACCGCCTTAAAT
>JBFMFP010000108.1:0-3228 GCA_040751885.1 Nanobdellota archaeon | reverse complement strand
CTCCGCCTATAAGTGGCTTTGCCCCTTATCAACCCCAAGCTGCGCTAAGATGCACATTTTTGCTTTGTGGCGGAGTGTAACGTAGCCACTTCGCCTCTCAGATGGCGTGACATCTGCGTGACATCTGCGCCGAAGGCTCCGCCTCTCAAGTGGCGTGACACTTGCGTGACATCTGCGCAGGAAATCGTACCTGTATTCCTGTAAATAGTCCTTCGTGGCTCACCTCTTGGCCAGGACGACGACTTTGCTTCACTTTACTGAAGTATTACAAAAAAAAACAAAACTTTTTAAACAAGTTTGATTTGCTTTGGCTTATTTAATTAAAATATAGAACTGTAAGATAGGTAAATTAAGCTAAAAAAAGAGGTGTGATTAATGGCTAGTTTTAAAGAAATAAACGGGCAGATAAGCGGGGCATTAAGCGCCTTCAACCAAAAGTTTAATAATATGTTTAGTTTTCTTTATCAAAAAATTAAAAATTTCCGGGATTTAACCCTAGGAGAAAAAATATCTTACAGCACAATGGGGATAGGTTTGTTGCTCATCCTGATCTCCCTGGTTATGTTCATGCTGTAACTTAACAGAGACCGTAACTTAACAAGGAGAGAATGTTAAAAAGAGAGAATGTAAAAATGGCAAAAGAGGCAGTAAATTCACATAATGTTCTTACATCAAAAAGTTCAGCAGGCGCTTCTGCACATGCTCCTGCACATCCTGCACATGATTCTGTGTTAGACAAAACAGTTACTTTCAAGATAAACGTCTGCCCAAGAACGGCGCTTAAATGGTTTCTTTTTGTGCTGGTAATGGTAACAGTTTTTTTCTTAGGCCGCTTTACTGCCACCCCTACCGCCAATATGGCTGCTGACCTTCCGTTAATTACGGAAAATTCTGCTGACGTTTCTGTAGCCGCATCTGATGATTCTGCCGAAAAGAATTCTACCGAAGAGAAGTCTGAAGAAGATGGCCCGTCGTTTTTTTCAAGTCTTTTAAACAGCATCACGGGATTATTTACAGCTTCTGATGATGATGCAGGCAATGTTAGTACTAAAAATGAAACGAATGCTTCGGCTGCTCCTGCTCTAGAAAATGTTACTGTGACTGCAGAGGAAACTGCCGTGGAAAATGAAACCGCTGTCAATGATACTGCCAAGAACGAAACAGAGGAAGTTGAAGAAATAGTCATTACTGATTACAAATATGTCAAGCTGACTTTAGACTCCGTGTACAAAAAATGGATGGGAACATGGGGAAAAATTACCGGAATAGAATACACCATTGTCAACAATGAAGGCGGAACAATTAAGCCGCATCATTTCATCATCATTGTGGAAGGCTACCCGGATGTAAATAAAGAGTTTATAGTTCCCTACACTACAGAAAAGATAAAATCAAAAGTCACGCTTAAAGACTCAGCAGCAGTTTCCGGAGGCTTTGCTTACAATGAAAAGACGGCCGGTGATTTGACTGGCGTAGACATCCAACTCTATCTTTACGATGCTTCCGGCAAAGTAATAGCTTCTACATTGAAGTCGGTTAATTTGCAGGGGTAACTTGTAAGAATAAATTTTCTTTTTGTTAGGATGCAGGTTTCTTTTTGTTAGGACGCAGGATTTGCTTTCTGTTAGGATTACAGAAGCTACAATCATTAAATTCTTAGGTTGCTTAACAACAACCATAGTCACTACATTCGTAGTTACTTTTCAAGTAACCATTTCCAAAGAGGAAGAAAGGTTATTTTCCCGCCAGCGAAATCCCTTGTTTTTTCCAAATTTTTGGTAATTACCAAGCCTTTTTTCAGAGCGTGGTTTTTCATAAAGGCGAGTGTTCCTTTGATATCTTTTTCTGCGACATTGTCTTGGTACTTCACTTCAATAGGGATTGTTTTATTTTTTTTAATCTCAACAAAATCCACTTCTTTATTACCAATTCTGCTAAAGAATTTAAAATTGTAATTCATATTCACTGCATTTTCTATGATTCTACCTTCTTCGGCATTGTATAAGTAAGAAAAAGCAGTAGAGGCGGGGTAAAACTTTTTCAGCTTTTTTTCGTGCGTCAGAATGTTTTTACTGTAATTGTACAATTTTTTTACCAAAAAGGCTTTTTCCAAGTATAATACATAATTAGAAATTGTCTTTCTGTTTCTTTTTAAATCGCTGGCTAGGGAGTCATAATTAAAGATTATTCCTGGACGATTGGAAACGATGGAAAAAATACTTTCCAGCAGAGCAGGTTCTTCAATTTTAAAAACCCGGGGAATGTCCAAATAAACAATTTTGTCAATCACTGTCTCTTTTAGATAACGGCTGATTTTTACGGGCTCTTCCTCGCTGATTAGTTCAGGAAATCCGCCAGTGACAAGGTAATGCAGAAGATGTTTCCGAAGTTCTTCTTCGTACAAGGAAAGCTTGTTCTTTTCAAAAATAACCTTCTTAAGCTTGAGATACTCGGAAAAAGTGAGGGGCTCCATTATAAAGGAATAAGCTCTGCCCGCTAAGCTTTCTTTAGTTTTTTTTTCAATGAATAAAGTTGAAGAGCCGGAAATAAAGAATTTGATGTTGCGAAAATTATCATAAATCAGCTTAAGCTCGTTTTCCCAGTTATGATGTTTTTGCACTTCATCCAAAAAGACAAAAATTTTTTCTTTCCGTAAATCTACTTTTACCAGTTCTGAATACTGTTTTAAAATGGACTCTATTTTTTCATCAAACAAATCAAAATTGAAATAAAGAATCTTCTCTCGAGAGTTATTTTTGAGGAGAAACTCTATTAAATGGTGCAAAGTTACGGTTTTTCCAGTTCTTCTTAAGCCACTTAGGACCAAAATCTGGCGGTCTGAAAGGTATTTTATAATCTCTGCAAAGAGATTTCTCTGCTGGAGCGTTGAGTATTCTTCCTCTATTTGGGCAGTAATCCACCAAGGGTTAAGGTCCCCTATTTTCATTTTATGAACATTATAAAGGACAAGTTTATAAATTTTGTGGTTCTTTCAATGGTCATGTTTTTTATTTTTTTGACCATTATAAGTGCCATGTTTTAAGAAAAGGGCATAAATTTTAAGACAGTTTATTGGGAAATTTAGCCACTCTTAACTAAAACGTAATACTTTACCTTTCTGAAGCGACGATTTGATGCATAAACAGAAGTGGGTTCTGCTTCTGTAGTTTTGCCGTTTCTACAACAGAAAGCAGAACTTCCAATATCTCCGCTCCCCTATCACTTCTG
>JBFMFP010000107.1:0-3230 GCA_040751885.1 Nanobdellota archaeon | reverse complement strand
GGGTTCCTGAATAGGAAAAGTGATGGTAATCCTGGATGGCAAAGCATCTGGGAAGGATGGAAATTCTTTATGGGATTGAAAGAGGGAGTGCAGTTATGGAAAAAAAGATGTGGGTAAAGATGAGGGGTTGCCCCCTTCGGGGTGGCTCGTAGGCGATTTTTCGGGATTTTCATCTTAGCTCTACACGTACTATTATTTAAATTTATTATTTAAATTTATTATTTAAGTTCAACGGGATGGGCGGTCTGCATGATATACGATTCTGCTTCAGCAGGGTCATACCATCTTCTCCCGAAACAGGACTCATCAGCAGCTTTGCAGATCATCGCTGGAACAGCTGTCAGGGCGTATGAAACGTCTTCACCTAATCTTAGATGTACTTTATCTCCAAAAAAACTTAACAGATCCGGAACTGCCAGCTGAAAAGGCCGAAATCTTACATATTGATGCACATGATTATATTCATGAATGACAACAGAAGGATATTTAGGGTCGTAAGAAACTACATCTCCTATAGCATCGCCAGCTTTACTAAAATCAGCAGCTCCATAAGGTAACCGAAATACCGGGACCTGAAATGAAAGAGTATCCCCTAGACTAAACTTATTCTCCCGGGCAATGTTTGCTATCAAGCCGGCAAGGGGTAATATTCGCCAATAAAAATCCAATCGCCCTTCTTTAGTGTCCATCTGCAAAAGTGCCGGACCGATGGAATAATAAAGGTACTCAAAAGGTTTTCTTCCAGCTAAAGTATTTTCAATCAGTGCAGTGCCTGTTTCCGTAACCCTATATCCAACTCCGGGAAGGGAAGGGATGTTATAAACTGATGCGGATATTTCCATGCCCCCATACTGCAAAGCAGCCCCGGCAGAGCATTGAAGTATATCTTCAAGCACATTTCTTTTTTCAACCCAGGCATTTATCCCGCAAATTGTACTGTTTACTACGACATTAACTCCAAAAACTGCGCCCCGCAGAGCCGGATTTACTTCGTCTGGAATATATGCAAACGGCCGCTCCTGCTCCTGTGCTTCTGCTTGGGAAGCCGGCAAAAGGTCAAAGGCCGTAGCCAGCAAGGCAGTTAAGTATGTTTTAGTTCTGGACATTTTAAATTCCGGACATTTTATTTATGAAACTATTTATGAAACTCTCCTTAAAAAACACACCTATGTACAACAAACACAAAGAACCATGCTCTTTATTTGAAGTTACTTTTACTCTCTTTATTGAGGTTACTTTTTATCTGAAATTAAAAACAGCCCCTGGCGAGACACTCAAGCTGACGCTCTCGGCCATTGCCTGTCGTCAGCTAATTGAACTCGCGACCTTGTCCTTTCTGCCGCTTCGTTCCGAGCTATTCTTCCCGAAGAGTACCAAGGACACGCTCTTTTGCGCTTTGCGCAAGCCTTTGCCACGCAAAGTACCACTGAGCCACAGGGGCTTAACCTATTGCTTAAGAGAGACTCTTTATTAAATTTTTGATGGTTTATAAAACATACAGAGATTTCATAAAAAACTTATTTTCAAAAATCAAAAAACAACATAAAAGAAAACCAAAAAACTAACAGCCAGCAATATCCAAACTTACCAATCCCGTTCCTTTCTCAATCGTGAAGAGCTTGCCCGTTTCCTGGCTGCAGATATAATTCCCGCCTATAAGCTCATAATAAGTGTATTTTGCGTAAGCGTACCATTTGGTTTGATCACTGCTGCAGAAATTATAAGCAAGGGAAGTTATTACAGCTAATTTCAATTCTCCCCAATGGGCATAATTTTCACTGATTCTTTTTAAGCAATAAGTATCCACCAGGAAATTTGCTCCCACTGCATCTCCCGCCACACCTATATCGTCCGTAGAGCGCATCAATGGCTCGGGAGAACTCTGCTGATAGACTTCAACAATTCCCTTGCGGAAATTGGTCGCGTCTGCTATGCTCCCGGCCATCTCTGCCCTTTTCTCCTTGTCCACCAGACCCCCTAATTCAGGTTGAGTTAAAACAACATAAGTCTGCATATTACCTGCTTGCGAAGGCATAGGATAGCCTGAAACGCCGTAATAATGATAAGTAGAAGCACCAGTAGCATCAATCTCGCTAATACCGAAATTGTTAAAAAAATCCAGCACTAAAAATAAAGAAAGCAAAATAACTACTCCCCCCGCTCCCAGGCAGACAAAAGACACTAAAGGAAATTTATTAGCCCCATTATCAGCTCCAGTTAATGGTTTTTTTGTTCTTCTTTTCATTTTCAACAAACTTTTCTTTTGTTTATTTCCTTTTTTTAATCTTTTATGAATCTTTACTCAACAGACGCTAACAGCCAAACGTGCTTGAACTGGTCTGGCCCGTCCCCATTTCTATGGAGAATAGTTTGCTTCCTTCCTGGGAACAGATATGCTTGCCATCCTTCGTGTAATAAGAATGCCTGACATAAGCGTACAGCCATTCGGGGTAATAACTGCACTGCCCATAGGCCAACTGGGATACTAACACAAACTCCACTTCTTTCTGGCTGCCGTACTTGCTTCCTATCTGGCTAAGACATTTTGTTTCTGAAGAGAAATAGCCGGCAGCATAATTAGCTGCACTTATAACTACGTCTAAAGCTCCTGTAGGTATGGGCACGGGAGGACTCCCCTGATAAATGCTGACAATGCCGTTGGCAAAATCTGCTGCCTGGGTAATGGAATTAGCTACACTAATCACTCCGCCGGCAGTTTTTAAGTTGCCCAACTCCGGCTGGGTTAGCTTCACATAAGTCTGAATCTTTCCTGCCTGGCTGTTTAAAGGATAATTGGAAACACCATAATATTTCACGTACGCTGAAGCACCTGTAGTTCCCGTAGTTCCTGAAGTTCCAACCAAATTTTCTTTCAGGCTGAAACCTAAAACTACCAAGATCACAAACACAACTCCCCAAATGCCCAGATAGAGAAATCTTCTGTCAATTTTATCTTTTTTGTTCTTTTTTTTCATCGCAACCACCATCATTGCAACTACCACCCGCTTTTCAGGAAAACTTTCACGTATATAAAACTTTCTTTAAAAGAAAAAATTTGAAAGAAAAAAAATGCGGGGGAAGGGACTTTCACAGATGTCACGCCATCTGAGAGGCGAACCTTCGCTTCGCTCAGGAAGACCGAAACGTGTCTTCTAAGAGGCGAGGCGACTACGCTTCGTCGCAAGGGCGTGCACTTGCTTTGAACCCTCGAACCCACTAAGAGACAGGAT
>JBFMFP010000011.1:0-24893 GCA_040751885.1 Nanobdellota archaeon | reverse complement strand
CTATCAAAGCGGCAATTCCGACAATTACAAAGCCTACAATTCTGTTTTTCATATTATGACCAGATAAATAATCTTATTTAAATAACTTCTTAAAATAAACAATTTTCAATCTTATTTAAATAACTTTTTATTTTTAGAAATACTCATTTCCCAAGAAGCCACATCAAATCTTCGCCCTGCTTATCCCCAGCAAATAGCCGATATAATTCACCAGCACATGCAAAATCGGGCTGGTGATTAATAAAATGACAACAACTTCTATCTGTGGAACGTAAATGAAGAAGCTGAGCAGCAATCCGCCAATTACAAAATCTAGCTGATCCCATCCCAGCCAGGGCTTGCCTGACTCTATTTTCTGCTTACGCTTGAAGTAACTTTTTACTAAGTCTCCTAATATGGCTCCCGTACCCAGCAGCAGCCCCAGGAGTAGGGAAAAGTCAGCGTAATCTATCAGTGCCAGAGTTGTAAAGCCTTGCACGTACAAAAATTTTTGTATCCAGAAAATAAACGTGCCCATGATGGGAGCAATAACCAGCCCCCGCCAGGTTTTATTCCTGCCGAATAATTTTTCATGGAGGGGTTTGCTTCCAAAGGGCAGCCATCTAAATAGAACTGGAGCCATATTGGCAAAATAAGCGGGCAGGAAAAAATACAGGCTGCTCAGGATTAGTAATAAAAAAGGCATGAGCTTGGGAAAGTGTGGATGTATTTAAATGTGATTATTTTTTTATTGCTGTTTGCTCTTTTCATTTCCGCAACAAGCGTGAACAACAAAATGTCTTCAAAAGAGCAGTAAATTATTTAATGGTATTGTTACTTCAACAGGATACTGTGGCAGAAACACGTATCATTAAGGAAGTAGGATATTTTGAATTTAAGGAATTCATTGATAAATTTAAAGGCAAGATAAAAGTTAATCCACACACTTACTTCAGATTGAATGAAATGCAAAGAAAAGTATATAAAGATGAGGTTCTTATAAAATTATTAACTGAAGAAAAACCAGCCTTTATAGGGGTTCAGAAGAATCAAAATTATGCAGCTTTCTTCAGCAAGAAACAAGGCTATCTTAGGCTAATGTTTAAGGTGAGTAAAGAGGATATTGAAATAGTAACATTTTACATAACTGAAAGCATACCAAAAATCTAACATGGAAAAAAAACATCTTGATGCAAAAGGAAAAGGAGAAATGGATTATGATTATGCTAATGATATTCTTTTCTTTAAAGTGAAAGGAAGAGAGTATGATCATTCTATTGAGCTAGAGGATGTTGTTTTAGATGTTGATAAGGAAGGACACATCACGGGAATTCAGATTTTTGCTGCTTCTAAAGTGTTTAATATTGAAAAAGATGCTTTACGGAATGTTCGGAAATGGGAATTTAAAGTAAGAACAGAAGGGAAAATAATTTCTGTACAGTTAATGTTTGAATTGTTACGAAGAAATCAAGTTGTTGAGCGTGGCCAGAATTTGGTAAGGGAGTCTTCATCTTTGTTAGTAAATTCTGAAGTTTTGTGTGCAGCAGCATAGAGAAGAAACCAGAAAATTGAAAAATAATTTTCTCTAGCTTAAAAGTATTTCATACTTTATAAGCAATAAACAATTAGGTAAACAATCTTTCATTTAAACACCAACAGATATCTCAAATATACCTTCCAAACCATATTTCCAATACAATATTTCTCATAACTAAAAAGTATTTAAATGAGATGCTTTTTTCCAGTGTTGCCAAAACACTAATTGCACACTAATTACATTAACTAAAGATAATCAAACGCTATGCATAGTGTTTAGCAACTGAAAAGAGGTATAGAGATGTTTTGCCCGTTCTGCTCGCATCAGGAAACTAAAGTTCTGGAAAGCAGGATTTCTGAGGCTTCTTTACGCAGAAGAAGGGAATGTCTCAAGTGCAAAAACAGATTTACAACTTATGAAAGAGCCGAATTTAACTTAACTGTGCTGAAGAAAGACGGAAGAGTGCAGCCCTTTGACCTGCAGAAAATAGCCCGCAGCATTGGGAAAGCCTGCGGGAAGGCTGATGAAGAAACAATTTCTAAATTAACTAAAAAAGTGGAGCAGAGAGTTCTGCGGAGGAGAGCAAGCCAGATTAAAACTACGGACATTGGGCGTTTGGTACTGCAGGAACTCAGAAAGCATGACAAGATTGCCTACTTACGGTTTGCTTCCGTGCATAAAAAGATTGATGATCCTAAAATATTGGAAAGGGAAATTGATTTAATAGCGAAGTAGATAACAAAGTAAAGGGTAAATAACAAAGTAAAAAGAAAATAGCAAAGTAGAAGGTAAATAACAGAGTAAAAAGAGAATAACAAAGTAGAAGGTAAATAACAAAGTAAAAGTGAAAAGAGAAAGTAAGACACCATAGGAGTACATAATGAGGCAAATAATGAAGTAAACAAAGGGGCGTGGAAGTTTCATGGAAGAAAATGAATATCCAAAAGAGTATCAAAATGAAAGCATAATCTTTGAACAAAAAGGGCTGCAGGTTGGCAGATATTTTACTAGGGAAGGTATAAGCCCTTTTGCTATGTGCAAATATGAAAAAAGGTCATCCATAATAAAAAATCCAGATGGTTCTGTTGTCTTTCAGGTGGATGATGTGGAAGTTCCCGTTTCCTGGAGCCAGGTAGCTACAGACATTCTTGCCCAAAAATATTTTCGCAAAGCAGGTGTTCCTCTCAAGAACAGTGAAGGGGATATCTTGTTGGACGAAGAGGGCAAAATTATGACTGGAAGCGAAACAAGCATTAAGCAGGTAGCGCACCGCATTGCCGGCTGCTGGAAGGACTGGGGTGAAAGGTATGACTATTTCGCTTCCCGCGAAGATGCACAAGCATTCTATGATGAAATAGTTTTCATGATCATAAATCAGTATGCAGCTCCCAACAGCCCGCAGTGGTTTACAACCGGTTTGAATTGGGCTTATGGGCTTACCGGACCGGCCCAGGGGCATAGTTATGTTGATCCGGCAACAAGAAAATTAAAGTATTCTACAGATGCTTATACCCGAAGCCAGCCCCATGCTTGCTTTATTCAATCAATAAATGATGATTTAGTCCGGGAGGGAGGGATTTTCAGCTTGCTTCTTCGGGAAGCGCGGATATTCAAATATGGCAGCGGGACAGGAAGCAATTTTTCAGCATTGAGAGGCAAAGGAGAAGGTCTTTCCGGCGGGGGAAAAAGTTCTGGATTGATGAGTTTTCTGAAAATTTTTGATGCTGCTGCCGGCAGCGTTAAGTCGGGGGGAACAACAAGAAGGGCGGCAAAAATGGTTTCCCTGGATATGGACCATCCGGAGATTGAAGATTTCATCTGGTGGAAAGTCAGGGAAGAAGAAAAAGCGGCTGGTCTTGTTGCCGGGAGCAAGATACTCAGCGGGAGGCTCTCTAAACTAGTCAAGGCTGTTCAGCTGGCCGGGAACAAGGAGAAGAACAAATATAATGAAAGCGAATATAACAAAAGCGAATATAACAAAAGCAAATATGACAAAGGCAAATATAACGAAAGCGGATGTGATGTTAGCAAAGAAAGTGGTAAAGAAAGTGGTAAAGAAAGTGGCAAAGAAAGTGGCAAAGAAAGTGTTTTGGAAGACAAAGAAGTGCAGGAGGCCCTGAGGGAGGCAGCAAAGGGAAACATTCCTGTTAATTATCTTCTCCGTGCAGTTGATTTGGCCAAGCAGGGCTGTGATTTTCCCTTGCGGGAATTTGACACTCATTATGAATCGGAAGCTTATTCTACAGTTTCCGGACAAAACAGCAACAATTCTGTGCGCATTCCCAATGAATTCTTTAAAGCTTTGCAGGATGGGAAGATGTGGGAGTTAAAAGCACGCAGGACAGGAAAAACTGTCAAATCAATCCCTGCGGAAAAACTCTGGGATGATATCGGATACTGTGCCTGGGCCTGTGCCGATCCGGGCGTGCAGTTTGACACGACAATTAACGAATGGCATACCTGCCCTTCCGGGGGAAGGATTAACGGCAGCAATCCCTGCAGTGAATTCATGTTTCTTGATGATACCGCCTGCAACCTTGCATCTATAAATTTGGTTAAATTTTACCATGAAGAAAAGCAGGAATTTGATATAAAAGGGTTTCGCCATGCGCTACGTTTATGGACGATAGCTTTGGAAATTTCCGTTCTTATGGCCCATTTCCCCTCCGAAGAAATTGCCAGGAAAAGTTTTGAATACCGTGCTTTGGGTTTAGGGTTTGCCAATATCGGCTCTTTGCTGATGCTCCAGGGGATACCTTATGACAGCGAAGAAGGAAGGGCGATTGCCGGGGCCTTAGCTGCGGTAATGAGCGGGGATAGTTATGCGACTTCTGCGGAAATGGCTGGCGCACTAGCTCCATTTGAGAGATTTCCGGAAAATGAGAAAAACATGCTTAAAGTGATAAGAAACCACCGGCGGGCTGCATATGATGCCTTGAATTATGAAGATCTTTCAGTAAAGCCGCAGGCCATAAATCAGGATGTTTGCCCGAACGATTTGCTTCAGGCTGCTCACGACTCCTGGGACATGGCGCTTGAGCTGGGCCAAAAATACGGGTATAGAAATGCTCAGGTGACTGTTATGGCTCCTACTGGAACCATCGGTCTGGTCATGGACTGTGACACAACCGGAGTTGAGCCTGATTATGCTTTGGTGAAATACAAAAAGCTGGCCGGGGGGGGTTTTTTTAAGATAGTAAACCGCTCTGTTCCCAAAGCTTTGTTCAAGTTAGGGTACAGCCGGAAGCAGATTGAAGAGATAGTTTTTTTCTGTTTGGGGCGCGGGACTTTTGAAGGTTGTCCGGCAATAAATAAAGTATCGCTCCGGCAGAGGGGAATTCCTTTGCACGTTGTAGAACAGATAGAAAAAGAGCTTAAGCAGACGATGGACATCCGTTACAATTTCAACAGATGGACTTTGGGGGAAGAGCTATACAACAAAATAATGCTGGCCGGGGAATCAGTGCCCGGAAAGGAAAATGGGAAAGATGTTGAAAATAGAAAAGACATTGAAAATGGAAAAGACATTGGAAATGGAAAAGACGTTCTGAGAGCATTAGGTTATACTGAACAGGAAATAAGCATGGCTAATGAATATATTTGCGGGACCATGACTTTAGAAGGCGCACCCCATCTGAAGGAAGAACATTATTCTGTTTTTGACTGTGCCAACAAGTGCGGAAGGAAAGGAAAGAGGTTTATTCACCCTTACGGCCATCTGAAAATGCTGGCAGCAATTCAGCCGTTTATCTCCGGAGCTATTTCCAAAACTATCAATATGCCCCAGGAATGGACCATTGAGCAAATAAAAAAAGCCTATTACGATGCCTGGATGATGATGGTTAAAGCTGTAGCTTTATACAGGGATGGCTGTAAATTATCCCAGCCGCTGAATACGACTGTTGAGGAAAATCTGGTTTTTAGAGATATTCTGGAGAAAGTTGATCTTGACAGCAATAATCTTGACAGCAGTAAAAAAGAAGTAAGTGCTGGGGAAGGGTGCGTGGTAAGTAATGTTTCAGATTATGATGATTATGATGTAAGAGGCTCTGTAAGAAAAGCAGTTCCCATGCAGGAGGTAACAAAGGAAACGATAATTAAAAAAATGAAAATGGGGCCAAATTATCTCACTCTTACTGCAAAGCTTTATTCCGGAAAACTTGCACATTTATCCTACGCTTTAGAGGGTCTTTCGCCAGCCCAGGCAGTGATGATGGAGGCTTTATTGAATGTGATTAACCTTGGGTTGGAAAATGGGCTGCCCCCGGAAAGTATAGCTGGGAAGAGTTTACACGTTGAAGGCCACCCGGTAGTTAAAGAGCTGCGTTTGTTTTTGGAAGAAATATCTGATGGCAATAAATCTAATGGTAATAAATCTAATGGTAATAAAATGAATCACAATGATAACGTAAATAATAATGCAGCTAAAATAAATAATAATGCTGTTAAAATAGATAATAACAATGCTGTTAAAATAAATAAAAGTGATAAGATTAATAAAGCAGCCGATGAAAATTTAACAAATTTAACAGTTAATAAAACTATCACTCCTGCAGGTGTTCCCTCCGAAGCTAATGGAACTGATGGAGCCGGCAAAGACAGGCTTAGGTGCAAGTGTTGTGGAGCTTTTCAGCTCAGGCAGAATGGCACATGCATGCTTTGTGAAGTTTGCGGAGAAACA
The DNA here is from genome assembly GCA_040751885.1 of Nanobdellota archaeon. Lineage (GTDB taxonomy): Archaea > Nanobdellota > Nanobdellia > Woesearchaeales > GW2011-AR9 > JBFMFP01. The sequence continues at coordinate 18,696 of JBFMFP010000011.1, read as the reverse complement.
ACTGGATGTAGCTGATTATTTGGGAAATAAGTTTGTTGTTTATATGAATATTATCATTTTAATTGATATTTGCAGGAATTATTTATAGTCTAGACTTTGCATAATCTAAAATACAATGCCCCCGATAGAATCGCAGCAGAAATTAGTAAAGAAAATTGTTAAGAGGGACGGCAGAATAGCCGATTTTGACGTGAGCAAAATAGAGAACGTCATTCTTAAAGCTGCGCAATCTGCCACAGATACTGGAATGGACATTAGCGCAGAATCTTCGCGTTCACTGGCGTTAAAAGTTCAGCAGGCCTTAACCCAGCAATTTTCTGAAACCATGCCTACTACAGAAAACATTCAGGACTTAGTTGAAAAGATAGTTATCGAAGAAGGCCATGTCCAGATAGGGAAAGCATTTATTCTTTACCGCCATAAGAAAGACCAGGAACGGGAAAGAAGGGCACTTATTTTAGGAGGAGAGCATACGGGAGAAAATTTAGATTTTTCCAATGAGGCTCTTAAGATTCTGCAGAAGCGTTACCTTCTCAGGGATGACGAAGGAAAAATAATAGAAACTCCCAAGGGGATGCTGCGCCGGGTGGCCAGGAACATTGCTCAGGCGGATGCACAGTATGAAGCCAGCAAGGAAGAGATCAAAGAAACTGAAGAGAAATTCTACAAGATGATGGCTGAGCTTAAATTTCTGCCCAATTCCCCTACATTGAGCAATGCGGGCACAAAAACTCAGCAGCTCAATGCTTGTTTTGTTCTGCCCATTGAAGACAATATGGAAAGCATTTTTGGCACGCTGCGTGATGCGGCTGTGATTCATCAGCGGGCCGGGGGAACAGGATTTTCGTTTTCCAAGCTGCGGCCGCAGAATGACAAAGTCAGAATGCATTTGGGAGTTGCTTCCGGCCCTGTATCTTTTCTCAGAGTATATGATGCTGCATTGGATATAGTCAAGCAGGGAGGCATAAGACCAGGAGCAAATATGGCTGTAATGCGCGTTGATCATCCGGACATTATGAGGTTTATTGAAGCTAAACGCGATAAAGGCTCGTTGAAAAATTTTAATATTTCTGTAGCCATAACCGACCGCTTTATGAAAGCTGTAGAAGAAGACCGGGAGTATTTTATTAAAAATCCGCGCACAGAAAAATATTTTGGCAAGCTGAGGGCAAAGGACGTCTTTGCAGTTATCACCCAGAATGCCTGGAAGACAGGTGATCCAGGCCTGCTCTTCATAGACGAAATCAACCGCAAGCATCCAGGGAAGCATTTGGGTGAAATAGAAACCACTAACCAATGCGGCGAACTGCCTTTGCTGTCCTATGAAAGCGCCCCTTTGGGTTCAATAGATGTAAGCAGGTTTGTATGGGACGAATCTGAAAAGGATAAAGGAAGGCAGAAGGAGAGGCAAAAGGATAAGAGTAGTGATAATGACGAAAAAGAAGGAAAAGAAAGCAGCGAAAAAGAGAGAGCAGAGAAGAGTGAAAAAGCGGAAAAGAGCGATAATGCCGGAAAGAAAGAGCTGGATTGGGATGCCCTGGGAGAAACCGTCAGAACGGCAGTGCATTTTCTTGATAATGTCATAGATATGACTAAATATCCTTTGAAAGAAAGTGAGCGCATGAGCAAAGAAACAAGGAAATTCGGCGTAGGCATAATGGGTTTTGCTGACATGCTCATTAAGCTGAAGATAAAGTACGATTCTGACGAAGGGTTAGCCATAGGCGATAAATTGATGTCCTTTATCAAAGACGCTGCCTATGCCAAATCTATGGAACTTGCTGGTAAAAAAGGAACCTGTCCGGCCTGGAAAGGTTCCGACCATCACAGTGCTGAGCGTAAGATGCGCAACATGAGCTGTCTTTCTTTGTCTCCTACGGGAACAAGGAGCATTCTGGCCAACACATCTGCCGGATGCGAGCCTTTGTTTGCTATCTGCTACCAAAGGACCACTTTTTCTAACACCGAATTTGCCTACATCAATCCCACGTTTGAGAAAATAGCCCGTGAAAGAGGTTTTTATTCTCCGGAATTAATCCGTAATGTCATCCAGAGCGGCAGCATTCAGTCTTTTAAGGAAATACCTAAAGACGTACGGGATATATTTGTAACTGCGCAGGATATCAGTCCGGAGTGGCATATCAAAATGCAGGCTACCCTGCAGAAGCATGTAGATAATTCTATTTCCAAGACGATTAATTTTCCCAGCACGGCAGCAATAAAAGATGTAGAAGATGCTTATATGCTGGCCTGGAAAGCAAAATGCAAGGGAATTACAATTTATCGTGACGGAAGTTATGAGAATCAGGTTATTACGATAGGAGAAGGGATGTGAAAAGTAAGATAATCAAAAATAAAGAAGTAAAAAATGAAATAATCAAAAGATAAAACAATCAAAAGATAAAATTATAGAAAGATAAAGAAGTAAAAAAATGAAATAATAAAATGAAAATTTATACCGGGGTTGGCGACCATGGAAAAACAGCTTTTTTTGGCTGTGGAATGGTTTCAAAAGATGATATTCGGATCGAGGCTCTTGGGGCAATTGATGAACTTAATTCAGTTATAGGCGTTACGTTATGTTATGTTGAAGAGCAGAAATTGCGCGAAGTGCTTGTGAAAATACAAAATGATCTGTTTCAGGTGGGAGCTGATCTTGCCGGCAGTGCTTTGGATAATGATGTTCTGCCGCGCATTACTGAAGAGCATGTCCAAGAGCTGGAAGCGGCAATAGACGAGCTGCAGGAAAAGCTGGGCATACCGGAAAAGTTTATCCTTCCTGGCGGGACTGTTTCCAGTTCATTTCTTCATTTAAGCCGGGCTATAACCAGGAGGGCAGAACGGGCGCTTGTTAAGGCAAAAGAAAACCTGAATTTAAATCCTGAGATGCTGCGTTACATCAACAGGCTGAGCGATATGCTCTATGTGCTGGCAAGGCAGGCAAACAAAGAGCTGGAAATAAAAGAGCAGCAGCCGATTTACAAGTATTTTAAGAAGAATTAGAGTATTTTTTTTCTTGGCCGTGCGGCAGACTTAATTTAATACGTACGTTACGTGTTACGTTGTTTCTTTAAGTTTACAGGCTATAACGCTCCAGCGCATATTTATTCGGCGGCTCTCTAGGTAATTCCCAATGCGCTAAGCACCTGGCTTCGTATCCCTCTATGCCTCCAGGTAGCTCCAAGGGATCATCATAACTCGCTGGAATTCTTTGACCATCAATTTCTTTTATTCTTTGGCTTTCTGGTGCCGGGTGTCCGCATTTGACACAAGTGGCATAGTGCATTTCAACAACATCGGCAAGGCACATCAATTTAGGTATGTCATTAAATGGTCTTCTGTTGAATCCTCTAGCCAGTCCGGCATAAAATAGCAAGTATCCCTGAGAAAGTAGTTCAAAAGTGGCTTTATAAAGACGTCGTATAAATTGAGCTTCCTCAAGGAAGACGTATCTTGATCTGGGAGCCTCAGATAAAATTCCCATTAAGTCAGAAATGTTTCTAACATTTAAGGCTGGAATTTTACCTCCGCTGTGTAAAGTAATATAACTAACGTCGCCAACTTTTCCCTGTTGTTGCCCATAGCGCTTATCTTTTAGAGGCTTTAAGACGATTGGTTCTTTGTTTTGGGCTCTTACTAACTTTAGTTTTCTTTCCCAAGCGGTTGTCTTTCCTGAAAACATTGGTCCCACATCCAAAGTTAAACTTCCCATATCTCCTCGCGACAGGGGCGGGCTTAAGGGGAAATGGTAGTGATGGGTACATACTGCTTTATAACTACTATCTCTAAATACGCTTCTGTTAGCATAACTATCATCGCATCTTTCATCGCTGCAGACAGCTTTTGCCAGAATGACATTGTCAACCAGAGCCATTAGTTCAGCATTATGTCCAAAAGGCCCACCCCGGACATCTAAATTGGTTCCAGTAGCGATAACATTCCGGTCGCTTCTTACCAAGGCGTCTACTAAAGTAACTACTTCCTGATCATACAAAGAAATACCGGCAATGAAAACAGTTCTTGTTTTTGGCCTGATTCCTTCAAGAATCTCGTCCACAGAACTTGTGACTCTTGTAACTCTATGGGTACCTAGGTATTCTGGTTGTGGTGAGTCCTTTGGATGCCTGAAAACTAAGATGTTGTCTTTAGTTATATATCCGCTACCCTTGGCTGCATTTAAAGTCGTTTCTAAAATTCCTGCTTTGTCAGAGTTTACGGGACCGGTTACAAATGTAAATCTTCCTTGAGTGTATGGAGTTAAAGTAATTGCTGTCATTTGGTACTAAAACGGGAGTTGTTATTAAGTCACTAATAAACGTTGTTCTACAGCAAAAAATAGTTTGCAGGCTATATGTTTTAATCTGCCCGCGGGCCGTTCGCCTCATAAGTGGCTCCATTTGGCCTTGGCGGCGGCGTTTTTGCTTTTTTCAGGATGGGGCTCTATCCCCCAATATTCTTAAACACCATAGAAAATATAATAAACTTAAAATATAACAGACCTAAAATATAACCGGTCTTTAACCGGCTTCAAAAGAAGTTAAAAAAAAGAAGTTAAAAAAAAGACGGCGTTTAAAGATGGCAATTGATAAGGGCAAATCCTGTTTTGAATACGAAACTTATTACGAAGGGGAGAATAAGATTCTGCAGATTTATCTGGAAAAGTGCACTTTCCCGCCGTCTATTGAATATAGTGACGCCTGCATGGGGAAAGTTATAGACGTGCTTTTGGAAGTTACCGGGGTTACCATCATCATTCTTTCCCAGCAGAGGAAGTATGAATATGATTACAGCCAGGTTAAACTGCTGACTGAATTAGCTTCAGTGTACAAAAAGCTGAATAAGGAGGAGAGGTTTGCTTTTTCCCATGTTCTTGTTAATCCTCTTCATGAGCGATATATCCGCGGGAGTTATGCGCAATTCCAGCGCTTAATTTCAAAGAAGCTGGAAGAAGATCCCTTAGCAGCTTACGTGGAGCTAAAACGTCTGGAAACACGGGAGAAATTAAAGCTGGAGCACATTACGGAAGAAAGGCACCGCCTCAGCCAGCAGAAATTTATTGCCGTTCTTCTTGAGGCTGTCAGGATAATTGAGCAAACTCATCTTATCGGCCAGATTATGCCTCATACCAAAGGATATAAAGTCGGTGAAAGGGAGATTTATGGGAATGTTTTTCATCCCACTACCAGCCCGGATTTTATGTATACCAAGCTGATTTCAGAATTTCCAGAGGGCAATTTGCAGGAAAGCTATGATTTTACTGTCGGTGAAGATACCTGTGAGGTAAACATTTTTTCTTTTGACGACAATATCAAAATAATTTATCACCTTACTCCGCCGGAGTTTACTTTCGGTGAAGAAGAATATGAGCTATTAGACGATGCGAAGAGGATTATGTCCGAGCACAAGCCGACAAGGGAAGAATTTGTTGACCCGCAGCGGATGAGGGAAGTTTTTTTTAATATCGGTAAAGATCTGATCAATGACCTTCTTGGCCACAAAGGCCTGAAAATGAGCGAGGAAAAGATTGACCAGCTGGCTCAGGCGCTCCTTCGTTACACTGTCGGTTTTGGGCTGATTGAGCTGCTGTTGTCTGACTCTAAAGTACAGGATGTAAACGTCAATTCTCCCAATGGCGAGCTGCCTATTTTCATTGTCCATCAGGATTACGGGGATTGTTACACTAACATTTATCCGACCAGGCTAGAAGTGGAAAGCTGGGCGACAAAATTAAGATTGATTTCCGGAAGGCCCTTAGATGAAGCCAACCCTATCTTGGACACAGAACTGAAAGTTACCGGGTTTAGCTCAAGAGTTTCTGCACTTACTGCCCCGTTAAGCCCCAGCGGACTAACTTTTTCCTTCCGCCGGCACAGGGATTATCCCTGGACCTTGCCGTTATACCTCCAGCCAAAAATAAGATACATTAACCCGTTAGCTGCCGGCCTGCTCGGTTTTATCATTGATAATAACGCTACGATTCTTGTTGCCGGAACGAGATCCAGCGGGAAGACTTCTTTATTAGGCTCGTTTCTTACAGAAATAATGAGGAAAATCCGTGTGTTGACGATTGAAGACACGTTCGAATTACCGCAGGAATCGCTGCGTGCGTTGGGATATAACATAGAATCTTTGAAAGTGGCATCTGCCCTTTCCGCTCCAGGCGCTGAAGTTGATCCATCCATAGGAATAAGGTCCACGTTAAGATTGGGCGATTCAGCCATTTTTGTAGGAGAGGTCAGGAGCAAGGAAGCCATTGCCCTTTTTGAAGCCATGCGTGTTGGTGCTGCTGCCAACGTTGTCGCAGGGACAATCCATGCCGATTCCCCTTACGGCGTCTATGACCGGGTAGTTAATGATATTGGCGTTCCAAAAACTTCATTTAAAGCCATAGATTTTATCGTGACTACAAACCCCGTTCTTTCCGGCCTGAAAAAATACAAACGCGTCTTACGCATTACGGAGGTGCGCAAGGAGTGGGAAGAAGATCCGTTAAAAGAAGGCGCTTTTGTTGATTTAATGGTTTATAATCCGGTTACTGACCAGTTAGAGGTTACTGATGAGTTTAGGAATGGCAATTCAGATATTTTAAAGCGTATGGCGGGAAGAGTTAAAGAATTTGCCGGCGACTGGGATGCTGTCTGGAGCAATATCCAGCTGCGTGCAGATGCCAAGCAGGCGATTGTTGATGTTTTTTCGGAAATTAAAGACGAATCAATACTAGAGGCAGAGTTTGTTATCAAAGCCAACGACATGTTTCACCTAATTGCTGACAGGATTAAGAGAAAGACAGGCAGGCTGGATAACGCTAAAATCCTCTTTGAATACAAAGACTGGCTGAGAAGGGAAGTTAAGAAGAGGAAGATGTGAAATCTTTTGATGGTTTTCTTTATGCCAGTTCTTCTTTTCTAGCAGATAAGCATGCTTGTAATTTTTTTAAAACTTCATAAGGAGAGGCAATATAACTAAATTTATCATATTTTGCTCGTACTCTTGGGTGCTTTCCACCAATTGTTTCCATTTCTCCAGTAAATATTTTTATGTTTCCAACTTTAAAAATTACTCCTAAAATACCAACATCAGCAGATACATTTTGCATTCTGTCATAATCAACTGACTAGACTTTTGCGCTTTCCTCACAAAAGCAGAATATTGGTAAGCTTAAAACGCAAAAGTTCAGAACTGACTTAAAATCTCTTCCTATAAGTCCTGATTGAATAATTGCTCTCTTGCTAGTAATTGCATAGTGCGTTCGTGTATATGTCATATTACTTAAAATAATTCCTCCAACAAGGATAATTGTTCCAGCGATGATAGCAAAAAGAATAGATTTTAGGAAAACACCTATAAAAAGCCCAGCGATGACAGCAACAATGAGAATTCCAAAAATTGCTGCTGTGATATATGGTACATATTCGGGTTTGCCTTCGTAGACTATTTCTTCTTTTGATTCAAGTATTTGTGGAATTTCATTCATAGCTTAGTTACATTGAATGTTCTATTTAAGCCTTTCCCGGTCAAATTTTTAGAATACACTTTATTTTTTGCCGGTAATCTTATCAACTTCTTCCTTAGTCACATAGAGAATTTTATTTCCGATTTTTTTTGCAAATACCTCATGCTCATCGAATCTGAAAATGCCTTTATTAAGCAGGATATGTTCTGCCAAAATTTCATAGGCTTCCCTTTCTTTCATCTTAGTTTCAAAGGCCTTGGTCTGTGGAAAGCCGACACCAGTTATTATGTGTTTTTCAGTTACGGCTTTAAAAAATATCTGCGCCAATGCTATTAGTCTTCTCTTATCATGCCAATCTGCGCATGGCAGCAACCCTATTGCCGGGCAAAAGACGTAACCGGATATATTCTCAATCGAAATTTTCCGCGGTATTTGTTTTGGGAATAAACTCATTTTATATTATTTTGAAAAATAAATGAATATTTAATGTTATCTCTTCAAGTAGTCATCACTCGGGGGGGGCATAAAGTTTTAAAAATACAAAAAGTTTCTGCTACTATAAAAGGAGGTTTTATTTATGGTCAAAGCAAAAAAGGTCAAAGCAAAAAAAGATGTTTCTCATCATTTGCATTTAGGAATTGTAGCTATAGTTGCCGTTGTGGCGATCGTTATTTTGGTATTGAATTACACCAAATGGGATGTGGCCGGGGAAGCGATAAGAATTTCAAGAACGGCAGCAACGAGCACATCTACGAGTTGTGCAGGTTGTGAAAAGAAATTAATGAATGCGCAGGCGGATTTTATTGGATGTCAAAACAAATTATCAAGCTTGTGTGATGTCGGCGCTACTTTATCGGAAGGGGAATCCAAAACTTTTTCAGTTCCTGAAAAATATGAAGTAACGCTTATGTTTATAGACGATAAATATGCTGAGTTTATTGTAAACGGTGTTTCAACAAAGAAAATGGTGGAAGGAGAGTCTGGAACACTTGTAGTTCCTGGTGAAAAATATGAAGTAACACTTATGTTTATAGATGGTAAATACGCTAAGCTTATTGTAAATGGTGTTACAACAAAGAAGTTTATTATAAATGGTTATTCAACAAAGAAGATGATGGAAGGAGAGTCTGAAACACTTGTAGTTCCCGATAAAAAATATGAAGTAACACTTATGTTTATAGATAATAACTACACTAAGTTTATTATAAATGGTTATTCAACAAAGAAGTTTATTATAAATGGTTATTCAACAAAGAAGATGATGGAAGGAGAGTCTGAAACACTTCCTGACGGGACAATGATTACCCTTCTTGACAACCTTTATCAAAGCTCTGCTGGAAATCAAGCAACATTTTGCTTAAATAATGTTCCGCCTTAGGCCTTGGGAAAATATGTAATTTAGTACCTCTTTTTATTTTTTACAAATTATTTCGAAACAGAACAACAATTTATTGTCCTTTAGAACACAGCTTTAGGATTTCCCCGCATTCCCAAAAACAATAAATCCCAGGACAATCCTAAACCGATAAGTGGTGCATCGCCGAAATAGTCCTCACTAGATCCATAATTTCTTATCAATTTTTCATATTCTTCTTTTGTCCGCTTTATTGATTCTTCTGCAGAAGTTCCTGACAATAGGTTTTTACCTAATACAAAACAAACTCTGCGAAAGGGAGCAGCATTCTTGTCTTTTTCTGGAGAAGATGTTCTGGAAAGGTCTATGACCCATCTGAATTCCCTTTCGTAGCCAATGTAAGCATCTGCTCCTTCATCAACGGCAATTTGACCTAATTCAGCCAGAGAACTGCATGCTAGTGCATAGACAATTCCATTTTTTGTTAATGCGGCATTGTCTTTATCTAGGATTGGTTCGTCTTGTTGTCCCCAAACGCTTTTTTCATCGCCATGCCCGTTTAAGAAAATTAATCTTGGTTTTGTTCTGGTAAGAGCCATTTCAACTTTTTTTCGGCAGGCATTAGATTCTCTTAGTTCAGTGACATGAATGCTTCTATTTTCCTTAGCGATAGCCATTATTGGTTTTGAAAAAGAATACATATAAGATGTTTCTTTATCGTATTGCGGCCTTGTGATTAAGAAGTGTTTCACCATATTTTTATGCAACGGTTGCCAGGACTTTTAACATCTTCATCTGAGCTTTTACAATATCTTTCCCAAAGGAATCATCGCTTTGTACATGAGCAATAATTTCCCTTACCGAAACTGGTTTCCTTGCTCCCGACATTAATTTTGCGTCCGGGTTGAGGGTTTTTAATCTGGCTAAAACAAGTTTTTTTTCTTCTTCGTAAATCTCTTCGCTCATAATATCCCCAACAATTCCATTTTTTTTAATATTTTTAGCCCAAGTTTTGTATCCCTTTCAACTTCGGTATAAGCTACATTCCATGAATACGGCTCATCATTAACAATAGCAACAAACTGTGATCTTTCAGGAACAGGCAAATTGCCGTAAACTTTTAAAAACTTTGCTTTAAGCTCTTCTTTTGTAGCCATATTTTGTATTCGGTGTAAGCTATACTCACTCGCATAAATAATTGAGCGAATAGATGCTCGTTCGTAATAAGCAAAGCGCACTATTCATGCTCAAATATTTGTGCGCTTTGCTATATATAACATTTACATTAAACTCGTTACTTCGTTTTTATGGGTTTAAACCTTTTATAATATATAAAATGTTCTGTCTTCTTAAAAGAACCTTAATAATCCGAGTTTTCTGTCATCACTTGGGGAGGGCATAAAGTTTTATAACAAAGAAGAGGATATACTCTCAAAAAGGAGGTTTTATTTATGGTCAAAGCAAAAAAGGTCAAAGCAGGAAAGGATATTTCTCATCATTTGCATCTGGGAATCGTAGCTATTGTTGCAGTTGTATCAATCGTAATTTTGATATTGAATTTTGTGAAAGCTCCAGCTCAAGTTGTAACTGAAGGCGGAGAAGCAGTGGTTGGTGAAGCAGGAAGGATTGACGTTTCGCGAGCCCCTCTGGCTGCTTCTACAGTCTGTAAAGAAGGAGAAAAGTGCGGGTTTGTAACCAAGGATGAAGCACAGAAACTAGTGCTTGTTGATAACAATAAAATTATTGGTTTTTATGGGAAGGATTTCTCTTGGCAGCAAACCACTGGAGCTAAAATCTGTAAAGACATGGGTTATAAAAGTTGCTGGGCTTCTCAGGCTCGTGAGGATATAGTATACTATTCTTCTGATGATGGTTCATGTAGTGGTGCGGTTCAGCTTTCAGTTAGTTCCGACTCTTTAATGCCTTGTGGTTGGCCTGGATTAGATTTAAGCTGTGAGCCAGAAAGTAAATTTTTTAGTTCAGAAGCAGGGTTGGAAACTAAAGATCGCGGATTTAAGCGTGTTATAATGGACGTCATCCGCATAGAATAATCTTTTATTCTTTTTTCTTCATTTTCTGCCAGTTCCAATAATCTCTTTTCTTCCCAACCTTTGCGGTATTAAAGTGGGGACATATCTGTATTCCATCTTCCAGAAATTAAAGAAAGCTTTGGCCGGTTCGATCTTGTCTAAAGGAAAGGCTATTAAGTTGTCTGACAGTTTTATGCCCTTCAGTTTTTCAACTATTCCTTTAGCCGGCTTCCGGCCGTTTAGGGCATAATAAAATTTAGTTTTGTTTAGGTTAGACATCTCTTTAGTGCTGTAAAAAAACAAACCAAGGGAAATAAAACCAAATTCGGCAGCGATCAATCCTTGCTTAATCAAACTATAACCTTCAAACAAAATACCTTCCCGAGCATCAAACGATGGTTCTTGATAAGTTTCTTCTGTTTTAGAAATCAAAGAAACGTTTTTTAATGTTGGTAATAATAATTTTTTAAACTCATATTCAATATCTTTGTCAACTTTTTTCTTGAAAATGATCAAAACATCAATGTCCTGCGGCTCAAGCTTGCCTCTCATAAATGAGCCAAAGACGATGAGGTCTTTTATCTCAGTCTGGTATTTTCTGTAAAAAGTCTTGCTCAACTTAGATAATTGAATAAGTACGGATTTCATCTTCAATAATTTTTTTGATTCGGTCGCAGACAGATTTCTCAATAATTTTGGAGTAGGTATCACGATACGTAGAAAATTCTTTATCTAGCTTTAAGTAAGTTTTGGGAAAATATTTCTCTAAAAAACGGAAACGTTCAGTATGGTCTTTGGGTGACTGGCCGGTTTTTTCTAGCAAAATAAAGTCTTGGAGGGCAAACCAGGTTTTAAAGTAAAGAATCGTAGCAGAAGTAAAATCCTTGGCTAAATACAATGAATCAGCTGAGGACTTGAAGGTTAAAATTTGCGATTTAGTAATCATGTTAGAAAGTATAACGCTCTGCTTATATTTAAAGGTTTTTGTTATATCAAATAACGAAGAAGCATAATTTAACTGTTTTTGTTAGAGGGGATAACATTACGGAATATTTTGTTTTTAACGATTAAGTTAGAGTATTTTCTTCTCGATGAATTATGTGAAAGCTCCAGCTCAAGTTGTAACTGAAGACGGAGAAGCGGTTGTTGGAGAAGCGCTTAGGACGCCGGCGACAGGTGGAGCTAGTGAAGAAACTGCTGCGGGTTCAAGCACAGTTGCCGGTGCTGGTTCTCTCGTTCCTCAATTCAAAACAGCAAAACAACCTTCTTTAATCCCTTAAAATGCTTGTCTCCGCTGATTATCTCGCAGCCAAATTCTTTTTGTTTTACAAGAATAACTGCATCAATAAGACCAAAATCAGGAGATCTTCTTTGCTGTTCAAATTTTATTTCTGCGGCATTAATCCAATCATGCTCAGTAACAGGTATGATCTTTGAATTGGCTCGGATGACAGTAAAAAGATTATCAAAGTCTTGGTTATTACGCAAGGACCATCCTCTTATTTCAGCAAGACAGCATTCTACCGTTAGAAATTTGTTTTTTTCACCCGAGAAGAGTTTTCTAAGAATTTCCCCTTTTGCAGAGCCAAGGAAATATTCTACCCAGGCATAGCTGTCAATGATGTAAACCATTCTTACCAAAATTCTTTATGGCTTTCTTTTTCTTCCTCAAATGGTTTTGCTCTTCTGCACAGGCCAAAACCATCAAGTCTTTTTTTGGCGACGATAGAGATATCAACCTTATCTCCTTTGCAGACGCCTAGTTCTTTTAGTCTTTCAGCAGGCAGTATTACACCAATTGAATTACCCCATTCTTTAAGTTCAACTTCCATGTTTAAACATAAGGTATAACTAATATATAAACATTTCTGTTTCTAGACTTTTGCGCTTTCCTCACAAAAGCAGAATATTGGTAAGCTTAAAACGCAAAAGTTCAGTGTTTGGAAATGAAAACTTTTATGTTTTTGACCGAATCGTATTGTCATCACTTGGGAGGGGGCATAACATTTTATAAACAAAGCCGTATCATTTTACTCTCTAAAGTGTATCCATCCAAATTATGCCTGAGGTGATCAATGTGAAAAAAACGATTTTAAAAGCGATTTTAATTTTATTTAGTTTGTTAGTAATTAGCCTTTTTTTAGTTTCTTGTGCTCCACAAATTACTGATGATGAATTAAAAACAGAACTGTCAAAATTAACTCCAGAGGAAAGAGCAGAATTGTTGGCTGACTTGGAAGCAAAGGAAAGTGGAGCAGTGGCTGGACAGGCATTTAAAGCAAAAATAACTGAGAAAAGATACTATGGAAAAGTTTCTCCAAAAGTGTTTGAAGCGTCTCCAAAGCAAATTGGACCAGTGGTAGACATATTAAAAACCCCGTCGGGAGCAGCTGCTGTGTTTTGTAGTAAACCAGAAAATGAGGATGAGTACACACACTACTGCAGCGAAACGGATACAGAAATTAAATATGATAAATTTAAATGCGTTAAATATGAAAAAGGCATATTCCCTGTTCATAAAATTGATACAGCCTATCCAAAAAATAAGCTTTATCCACAAGTAGATACTTGTAAGGAAATTTTAGCGACCTTCCTTGACAAGCCGGATGCTGCAATAATTGGTTGTTATGATAGTGATGGTAAAGAGAGTATAAATAGTATCTACAAGACCGGGTATATTGAAGTTTATCAGATTGACACAGGGAACAAAGCAAAAGGTGGTTCTGGTAAGGCGCCTATCAAAGAAGTTGATGTTTGTGCCGGAGTTAATATCAAAGCAGGTACTTATGATGGAAAAGGCTGGTTTAATGATGGAACAGGCAAAGGCTGGCATTATCTTGGAGAAGGCTGGGACTGGTTAACTGGGGAAGTTACAGAAGGATGTTCGGCTGGCTACTATGATGAAGGGATTCCGCCATCAGGATATATACCCTCGATGGAGGAACATGAAGAAAATGTTTGTCGATTCAAATGGCGAGCAACTTCTAATGATAAAGTGTGGGCTGCTGAAGTTACGGGAACTAAATTGTTTGAACGAACATGTCCTCCACTATTTTCAACCCAAGCAGAGGGTATGACTACAGTAATAGATAATTGCCCTTACGTGACTGGTTACGATTGTTACGGAGGTAGATGTGATGACAATGGTATACTTGCAGCTTACAGGTTCCTGGGAAAAAGCTTACCAGATGAGCCCTGCAAAGGATTGGAAAAATGTAAAAAGGCTGCCTATCTCTACCTTTTTCGTACCGCGTCTAAAAATTAAAAATATTACCTGAATTATTTGGTTTTGTTTGATTTTTTTTATTTTCCTTTCATTCTGCCGGTAAGGCTGGACAGCTCCTTCACATTGTCCACAAACTCAGGAATCACATCTTTAAACACTTTGCCTACTGCTTTAAGCTCTGTGCCCACGTCCTGCATCCTGCTGTCGTAATCTTCTAATTTCCCTAATACGCCCTGATGCAATTATCATTTTTGAAAATCAGTTATGAGAAAAATTAAGTTTAACCAAAAATCGCATTAGATTTATAAATAAAGTTACTTTCTAAATGTTATGGCCAAAGAACTTATCTTAAATGTTGTAATAAAAAAAGAACACGGAAGATATTCTTCCTGGTGTCCTGAACTGGATGTAGCCAGCCAAGGAGATACGGTTGAAGAAGCGCGAAAAAATCTTAAGGAAGCGGTTGAACTTCATGTCGAGACTATGATTAAGGAAGGGGATATAAAATAATAAAACCAAACTCAGGATATCAGCCACTTCCATAATGGAACATAGCGGATTTTTTTGCTTTTAATTGCCTCCTCTTCTTCATAATCTTCAGTAATAATTAATAAGTTATTGCACTTTAATTCCCGACTGGCTTTAATCAGAGAGTCTAATTCTCTTTCTTTGAGATCCAGTCGGGAAGAAATCTTAGTCACTTGAATCAATTGTTTGATTTTTGTGCCTTCTTTCAGGACAAAGTCAACCTCTCTCTGCTGGTGGTCTTTCCAGTAATATAATTCTAGTCTCCGGTTAGAGCTTAGTTTTCTGAGCAGCTCCAGAGCAACAAGGTTTTCTAACAGAGCTCCTTTGTTTTCCGAGAGTTTAAAACCTCGGGCTTGGGCTAAACCTATATCAATACAGTAAACTTTTTTTGGAGCTAATGATTGTTCTTTTAACTTAAAAGAAAAACGCTTTAATAAGAAAACTAAATAAGCATTTTGCAGGTAGGATATATAATTCTCTATTGTATGGACACTTTTTACTTTTAAAACGTTCTTTAATTGGTTAAAAGAAATTTCCTGGCCAAAATTGGTTATTAAGTAACCGGCTATTTCCTTTAAGACAAAAGGATATTTAATTTTGTATCTTTGAATTACATCTCTTTCTACAATATCCCGATAGGTCTCTAAGAGAAAGAGTTTTCCTAATTTATAATTTAAAGGAAATCCGCCTTTTTCCAGGTATTCCTGCAGGTAATTTTTGATTTGTGCTTTGTCTTTGGTTAGGTAAATATTTGGCTTAAATCCTTTTAATTTCAAAAATTCCCTAAACGAAAAGGGAAAAACTTCCCAATCAAGATGTCGACCAGTTAAGTAAGTAGCTAGTTCTTTGCTTAAAAGCCGGGCATTGCTTCCGGTAATTATTATTTTTTTGTGGGAAATTAGCCTGGCTACAAATTTTTCCCAACCGGTGATATTTTGAATCTCGTCAAAAATCAGGATGGAAACATCGCCTTTTAATGAATAAATTGCTTCCAGAACCTTGTTGAGTTCTTCTGTTTTTAAAGCAAGCCGCTCATCCTCAAAATTAACATAACCGCACTTCTCTCCCCTTCCCAGCATAAAAGCCAAAATAGATTTGCCGCATCTCCTCACACCGGTAAGCACTACAATTGCATCCGTAGAAAGATGTTTTTTAATTTCCCGAGTATTTTCCCTTTCTATGATTTTTTCCTGTTTAAATTTTTCTGCTATTTCTTCTTCTCTATCTATAATAGCAGATTTTATCTCTTCTATTCCGGTCATTTTGCTTTCGTAAATAAAGTATGAAAAGCTTTATTTACGGCTGAAAAATTTATTTTTAATTTTTCTTGTAGAAATGCAAGGAATTTATAAATCTTTGCATTGTAAACGCAAGGATTTAAAAACTGCACTGGTTTAATCTTTTTACTGTCATCACTCGGGGGGGGCATAAAGTTTTTTAAGAAAGGAGAGCATGTACTCTCAAAAAGGAGGTATTATTATGGTCAAAGCAAAGAAAGAAATAGCAAAAAAAAGAATTCCTCATACTTTGTATTTAGGAATCGTAGCCATAGTTGCCGTTGTGGCGATTGTTATTTTGGTGTTGAATTATGTGAAAGCTCCAGCTCAAGTTGTAACTGAAGACGGAGAAGCGGTTGTTGGAGAAGCGATAAGGTATGCCCTTCCGACTGCTCCAACCGCTCCTGCTAACGTGATTAAAAAAGGAGACGTGTTCATTTTACCGGTAAATGATGCTATACCCAATGGCGTGCATACGAATGGGGAGATTATAGAATACATGGGCGCGGATAAGGCTACTGATGTCTATCCTAAGATTCAATTTAAGATATGGAACTCGGGGGAAATTATAGAATATTCAATTCCAGCAGTTAATAATGAACAAAAAGTAATAATTAAATTAGGTGGTCAATCATTTAGGGTTAATTTATTAAATTCAAAAGCAGTCGATTCGCCATTACAGATTGATTTTAACGGTGACGGAACTGTTGATACCGCCCACGAAGCTGACATTTTACATTATAAACTTGGAGCAACAAGTGCCTACCGGCCTGTTGTGGAACTTGCGTGTGGTGTGGAAATTAAGAATGGGGATACTTTTGCTCTAGATGCATTTGAAAAAGGCGTATTCAATTTGAAATTTTTAGGAACTAATTATAATCAACATCCTCAAAAAGCCAGTTTTAAAAATTTACCAATTCAAACAGACGATTAATGATTTTGTCGTTTTTCAGGGAACTTTTGAAATCCTATGTAAAACTTTATAAATTTTAATTGATTAGTCCGAAATATGCGTTTCATCCGAACTTTAATGTCCAGAAAAGGGAAGCCAATTGATTTTAAAGCAATAGAACCGGAAATAACAGCACTGTGCAGACAATTTAAGATTGATTTATTTTATATTTTCGGTTCCTATGCTTCAGGTAAACCTGGGCTATTAAGCGATATTGACATAGCTTATTTTTCCAAGCATAAAATTAATCCTTTAAAATTACTTCCTCACTTGCAGGATTTGTTTAAAGAAGAAGCCTTGGATTTGGTTGATTTAAGTACTGCGCCCCCGGCATTGGTTCATCAAGTGCTAAAGAAGGGGAAATGCCTTTATAGTAAGGATCTTAAAGCAAAAATAGATTTTGAGATGAAAGCTGAATGTGAATATTATGACACGGCCCATCTCCGAAAAACGTTTTTTGCCAGCATGCTGAGGAGGATTGAAAATGGTACCTATGGGCTTAGATAGAGAGCAATTGCTGCTCCAAATGTCACGGCTGGAAGAAAGCTTGAAACGGATAGAGAAATTGCGAAAAGATGAATTGGATAATTTAACACGCTCAGCATTAGAAAGGCTGGTACAAATTGCTGTTGAAGAAGCATTAAACATAGGCAATCACGTTATTTCTGGCTTAGCCTTGCCCAAAGCCGATACTTACCGGGAGATTTTTCTGGTTCTGGAGCAGGAGAAAATAATTCCAAAAGAATTATCATTAGAGCTGCAGCGGTTTGCAGTTTTCCGCAACAGAATCGTTCATCTGTATTGGAAAATAAGCGAGAAAGAATTTCTAGAGCAGCTGGGAAAGATTAAATTTCTTAGGGAGTTTTCCCGGACGATAGTGAAGTATGCGAAGAAAGAACGTTTGTTGTAATTTTGTTTTCGTAAATAAAGTATGAAAGCTTTATTTACGACTGAAAATATAGCAAAGCGCACAAATATTTGAGCATGAATAGTGCGCTTTGCTTATTACGAACGAGCATCTATTCGCTCAATTATTTATGCGAGTGAGTATAGTTTTTTATTTTCTTGAAATTTTTCTATAGCAAATATCACAGCATTTCAAATTTTCTTCCAATTGCATATGAATTCCGCATAAAGCTTTTGAGTTCCTGATGAATTCGCATATTTTCTGGATTTGCCGGTATGCAGTTGCGGTATCTTTAATTTTTTCTGCAGCTTCACGGATAAGCCTTTTTACTTTATTGTTAAGCCTGATTTTTTGCGCCCTTTTTTCTTTCGTGTACTGCGACACCGCCGGCTCAGTTACATTGAGGAAAGCAGCAATATGTTTCTGGGTGTGCCCTTTCTCTTTAAGCGCAAGAACTAATTCTTTCCTTATCGCCGGCAAAATGTACCACACTTCAATCTCCTGCGGATGCCTGCTGGGAATGGTCATTTTTTCTTCTCCTGATAATCTTTTATGGCAGCTTTCAAGGCCTGGTCTCCCAAAACAGAGCAGTGAATCTTTCTTGCCGGCAGTCCGCCTAAAGCTTTAACAATGTCCTGTGGAGTTATTTTCTTTGCTTCCTCTAATGTTTTTCCTATTGCCATCTCTGAGAGGATTGATGTGGAGCTGATTGCCGAAACACACCCAAAAGTCTGCCATTTGCATTCAGCAACTTTGCCGTCTTTAATTTTGATCCACATTTTCATCATATCGCCGCATTGCGGAGAACCAACCAAACCAATTCCGTCAGCAGTTTTTTCATATTCTTGTGCTTCCTGCTCGGTTTTGAAGATGTTTCTGGGATGGAAAAAATGCTCTTTGACGGTCTGGGAATAAAACCAGTTCTCGTCTTTATCTCTCACATCAGCGTTCATTTTGTCATCTTTGCCA
>JBFMFP010000106.1:0-3291 GCA_040751885.1 Nanobdellota archaeon | reverse complement strand
TTCGCCCGTTTTCAACCTTTGTTTACCCCGCTTTTTTCACCAAAACAAGCCCTCAGACGCTTTAGGTCACACTTTATACAAATTGTTACATAAAATGTAATGGAAAATGCCCAAAACGTAACATTTAAATAATCTGTTACATTTCCTTCCCCTATGAACGTTCAAGTTGTAAAAAAAGGGCACAGCCGCAGCCAGTTCCACCTCACGGAAGAGCAAATCAAATTATTAGTCAAGCATACGGAAAAATTGAGGGATAAAATTATTATTAAATTGTTTGCCTATTGCGGCTTAAGACGGTTTGAATTGGCTAAAATCAGAATAGAAGATATTGATTTTAACACTAACAAAATAAAGATTCTTGGGAAGAAGAATATTTACCGCCTGGCAACGCTCTTTTCAGATCAGCTTGTAGAGGATTTAAAAGTATACATTCAATATGTGTTAAATAACCCTAAAACCGGGTATCTTTTCCCGGCCGTTTCCAGCTTAAATGAAGCCGGACATATTACCTCTACGCAAATCAACAGAATTGTAGCAAAAGCGGGGCATCGCGCTCAGCTTCATAATCCTATCCCCGAGCTTAAAAACATCAATCCGCACATATTAAGGCACAGCTGTGCGCGTATTTTAAAAGATCGTGGTTTAAGCCTGGAAGTTGTACAGAAAGTATTAGGGCATCTTTCTTATAAAACGACGATGGACTTGTATGGAACGAAAAGCATTTCGGAAATGGATGAGGAATTGAAAGAGAAAGTAGGGAATGCATTTGGGTGAGAAAGGAAGTTTTGTTGAAAAATCATTTTTCTGCTTAGATTTTTTTATATTCTTTTATTGTTGATTGTAGTTTTTAGCAATAAAAAGTATAGTCTACAATTAAATGTATCCTTCTTAAATAATTATATGAATTCTCTTTTTTCTAAAATAACCCGATGAAATAAATTATTTAATCTTATATTTTTTGAAACTAAATTATCTAATCAATACTTAAAAATAAAACAATAAAAATTCAACTAAAAAAACAAACAAAAAAAACAAAGATAAAGATAAAACTATGGGGCCTTTATCCTACATAACTCAGCTTTTCTTCCTGAAGCTTCTGGGCATCCTTACTTTTTTCTACGATGCCTTTGAGCTTTTCTTCAAACAATTTCGCCTGCTGAAGAAGAGGTTTAGGATCAATGTCCAAACCAGTATATCGATCAAGAGCTTTGATGATTTCTGCAGCAGCTTTGCTGTCAGGAAGACCACTTTCAGCTTCAGCAAAGAAAGCAATTATCGGGGTTTTAAGCGGTTTGACCAAAAGAGCACCAGTTACACCGACGATAATTCCTTCCTGTAAGGGCTTGGCAATGGTTGATAATTTCTTTTCTAATGCGCTATTTTTAGTAGTGTAATAAAACACCCTGCTGCCGGGATTAGGGCTTCCTACGCCTTCTATAGAGATAATTTCCTTAGCTGAAAGCATTTCTGCAAGCTCAGTAATAACATGGGATAATTTCCATCCTAAATCTTTTCCGATGCTGATTGCGTGTATTAACACTAAATTGAATTTTTTGTTGTAATGTATGGAAATGGGCTCTATAACCTTGTTTTGATGGATAGCGACCATGGCCGGAACTTCTTCAATTTCAATAAGGCCTATCTTTTCCGTATCCAAATGGTCTAAAAGAAATTCAATAGTAATCGTCCCAATTAATCCAAACCCGGGAAAACCTTCGATGATAGTAACATTTTTTGGCTTTTTGGTTAAAGTTAATTTCATTAATACCACCTTTTTTATTTTTGTTTATTTTGTTTTCGTCTATTTTCGTTTTTGTTTATTATTGTTTTTACCTGTTTTCGTTTTTGTTTAATTCCTGCTTAATATAAATAACTTTCGCCGGTTTTTGAAACCATCGTTAGTTTTCTACCTAAATCTTTTTATATTTCTGATGCTTTTAACATTGCTGACAACCACATTGCTGACAACCATGAAATTAACCAAAACACAGCGTTTGATTCTTTATTCTCTTGGACAATTCTATAAGTCCATAAACCAGCCGCTGGAAGAAAAGCCAGTCCGCCTGCGTACTTCAAAAATTGCTTTTATTGAATTAATTCTGGAGTCGGACATAATCACCAAACAGGAAAGGGCTTTATACAAGAATTTAGAAACTTTGGAGGAGAAAAAGCTGATTGCCTACGAAAACAAGATGATTAAATTTACCGAGAAAGGATTAAGAATATTGGAAAAAATAAATAAAGAGATTTCCCAGTTTACCGGGATAGAAAAATATTTTAAAGAGAAAAAGCCCAAAAGGAAACTGCAGACGGTAATTAACGGCTAATTTTTATTCTGATTTATCTGCAATTTGTACAATTTGTCCAAAAATTCTTCTCCAGAAACATTATTTCACCGGATATTCTCTTATTTAACAAAACATTCTCCTGTTTAACAACAAAACATTCTCCTGTTTAACAACAAAACATTCTTCTGTTTAACAAAACTTAAAAATAAAAGCATTTCCCGCAGCTAAATGGCTCCCCAAGACTCGCTGAAAGACTCAGGTAAATCTAACGTTCCTCCTGCAACAAGCAGTTATCGCCGGATTAGTGATATATATGACGTGATTACAAAAGAGAAATCAAGAAGGTATCTTTACATAACTGCTCTCGCCGGAGCCATAGCAGCAGGTGTTGGTTTTGGAGCAACTGTTGGACACTATTCTCTGGCAGACAGATTAATACCCGGCGATGAAATTGTTGAAGAGGGGCTGTATTCCTCCAAGCGAACTGAAAGTACGCTGTTATGACAAAGATAACGATGGCAGTAAAGAAACAATTGTAGTCGTTAGAAACAAACGTTATATAGGTAAATTCAATGACGCAGGCTTACCTGTTTTAGTGCCTTTGTCAGAATAAACTTGTCAGAATAAACTTTTTCCGCTCATTTCTTTAGGCTTTTTTATCTCCATAATCCTGAGAATTGTTGGTGCAACGTCGGCAAGACCGCCGTTTCTTAATTTTATCTTGCCTGCTTTTTCTTTTTCTCTCTTTAATTTTTGCTTAGCTTCCAATTCCTGCCTGATTTTATCGACGACAATAAAAGGAACGCTGTTAGTAGTGTGACTTGTCTGCCATCTGTTAGTCATGTCCTCACAATTGCCGTGGTCTGCAGTAATAATAATTTTGCCGGGGAAACCATTGACTATTTTCCCGACATTCCTGTCAACTTCTTCAACTGCTTTTATCGCCGCTTTCAAATTACCTGTATGGCCTATCATATCTCCATTAGCAAAATTCACGACGAAG
>JBFMFP010000105.1:0-3362 GCA_040751885.1 Nanobdellota archaeon | reverse complement strand
ATATACTACTTTTTTATTGAAAATTTTTTGCTTGTAAAAGACTCTGAACGGCTTGCTCTCAAATAGCTTAAAATTCATAACGAATTGCGTCATAAATAATGTAACCCAAATGATATTGGGAAATAGGTCGTTGCGTCATAATATATGTAACCGAAAAATACTGGAGATATATTATGAGCAAAAAAGCCAAAAGAGAGTATCTACTGGAAATTCGGAAAAGATACTTTACTGTACCTAAACTTGAGAAGAAACAGATCCTAAATGAGTTCTGTGTAAATTGTGGGTATAATCGTAAGTATGCAATAAGATTAATCAATTCTAAGGACTTACCTAAGAGATCATATAAACGACCTGGGCGAAAGAAAAAGTATCATCATCCGGAAATTATAGAATTCATAAGATTTCTGTGGGTTTCAACAAATCTTATTTGTTCGACTAGATTAAAAGCTGCTATACCCATTTGGTTACCTTTTTACCCAAAATACTTAGCAGATAAACGCGTTGAGTTATTAACGTCAATCTCAGCTTCTACAATTGATCGTATACTGAGAAAAATTCGAAGGCGTTATAAAAAACTTGGGTTCTCTACAACTAAACCCGGTTCGTTGCTTAAGAAACATATTCCCATAAAGACTAACCAATGGGACGAATGCTCTCCTGGATTTGTTGAGGCTGATACTATCGCTCATTGTGGTAGCTCTGTAGCTGGACAATATGTTAATACCGTTCAAATAGTCGATATTTTCTCTGGTTGGTCGGAAGCAAGAGCCTCGTTGGGTAAGGGAGAACGTGGCGTTTTTGAAGCACTTAGGAGTATCGAGATATCCCTACCTTTCAAAATCATAGGCTTCGACTCTGATAACGGTAATGAGTTTCTTAATCGAAACCTGCTCAAATATTTCCTTAACAAACGCCCTAAGGTATCTTTCACAAGGTCACGCCCTTACCAAAAAAATGACAATGCACATATAGAACAGAAAAATTGGACCAATATCAGACAGTACTTAGGGTACGAAAGATTTGATGACCCTAAGATCACCGACATGTTAAATAAACTTTATGCTAATGAATGGAGTTTATTTTTTAACTTCTTCTTACCTTCCGTTAAGTTGATTGACAAGAGGCATGTCGGTTCGAAGATCGTTAAAAAGCATGACGATCCTAAAACTCCTTACCAGAGACTTATTGACTCTGATAAAGTATCCCGCAAAACTAAAAAACAGCTCAAGAGTATTTTCGAAAAACAAAATCCTTTTCTGCTTCAACAGTCCATAAAAAAACAAGTACTCGATATATTATCCTTGGTAAAAAGAAAACAGTGCCCAACATCCATCTCCGTCAGCTGACGGATGACGCAAACTAATGAGTTTTCAACATTTTAACAAAGAAAGAAAAAAAGAAGCAAAAAAAGAAAGAAACTACTATTATTACTATTATTCTTTAAGTGTTATTCTTTTTATACACAATTATTAACATTTAAACGTAATACTTTTTGGTTACCTTTTATTATGACTCAACTAGGAATTAAAAAATCCCATCAGCTTTGGCTTTAGCCACATAAACAAACCCACAAGCTTTCACAAATATATACTGGTGGACAAGTGTAAATATGGGGCTAAAGCCTATTATTTTTTAAGACTCTTAAACCATCAGCTCGCCATGCAGGCTGTTGCAGAGAGAGTTACAAATAAACATATACTATAATGCCATATTTGGTTTTAGAAGTATTTTTCTGAAAAATCGGTTTATTATGTAATAAAAATAAAAAAACAATAATCCGAAGATTTTGTTCAGATTATGCCCTATGCACATAAGAATAAACTCTCCCTTTACGTTCTCTAATCCTCGTAGTCTAAATCTCCGATATCCCATATTTGATTTGAGATTTCCAATTACTGGCTCAACTGTTATCCTTCTTTTTTTCATAATCTCCATGCCTTTGTCATTTTTTATTTTTTTGTCCATCCTCTCATAGTAAACTTTTCGGTCATCTCGTTTGATCGTTCGCAGATTTGTCTTGTTCCGTTCACCTAAACACTTACTTTTCAGAGGACATCTACAACATTCATCTGTCTGATATACCTTCCCTTGAAAATATTTATTCCGTTCTCTCCTCTTAACGTGAAGTGTTTTTCCATTTGGACAGACATAACAATCCCCTTTTTCATCATACTGAAAATCCGAACTGCTTACTCTTTCCTCTTTGTCAGTTATTTCCTTTGATGGTTTTGATTCTTTACTTACAGGTATATAGGCATCCACTCCGGTTGTGATGACATAGCCAATTTGTTCGTAGCTTGCATAGCCTCCATCTGCAATATAAACACGTTGTCCTTCTGATGAACAAGACGCTTCCTTGATGTTCTCTTCTATCTTTTTATGCTGTACCGAAAATTGTTTCTGATCATTTCTGTCTTGAACTACATCTGCCGATACTATTAACTGTGTCTTCGTATCCACACCTATTTGGATATTGTAGCCCGAATAGCCATCCATCATTAATGCATCTGGCTCTTCAATGTTCACTTGATGAGTTTCTCGATATTCTTTCTTTATCTCTGATTTCCTCGCTTCCAATACTTCATTGGCTTTTTGTAATTTTTCCCTGTGATGGTTTAATCTCTTTATTCGCTTCAAGTATTTTTCTTTCTCAACATTATCTAATTCCTCATCCAATTTATCCATATAGCTTTCTATATCCCTTTCTACAGCTTTGAGATAATCTTGAAGGTATCGTTGCTTGAAACTCTTCTTCTTACTGCTTACAGCCTGTTGTTTACTCCCATCGATAGCTATCTCCTTAAAATCTATCATTCCTTTTTTGTGTGCCAGCCTTATTATCTCTATAAAATATTTTGATAATAAATCAAGGTTTCTCTTCCTAAATCTACTCAATGAACAGTGGTCTGGCTTCAGATTACCTGATACATATATGAAATCTAAATTCTTTCTGCAGTTGTATTCTAATTTTCGTGTTGTAGTAACTTGCTCGCAGTATCCCAAAAACCATGTTGACAACATTATCTTCGGATCGTAAGCCTCACCACCTTGAGAACTATAATTATTATACAAATCCGATAAATCCAATTGATCAACTATCTTGACTATGTATCGTGATTTTGAATCATGCTCAACAAAATCATCAATACAATATCCTATGAAATTAAGTTGATTACGGTTAGCCGTTATAAAACTCATAACTTCCTTTTTTTTACTCATGTTTATATTTAAAACTCAAACACTTTGTTCCCAATCTGCAACAGCCTGCATGGCGAGTTCTGCAACAGACTCTTAACCCAAGTTTAATCAAGAATTTGGACTAAAGCCCACCATTTTTGGGGATTTTAATTACCCCCGACATA
>JBFMFP010000104.1:0-3409 GCA_040751885.1 Nanobdellota archaeon | reverse complement strand
AAAACCATTGTGGTGTTTATATAAACACTACAAGTATATAAATTTTTCGCAAATTTCAGGTAAATCCGTCTAAGAAATAGAAGAGAATCTGTAGTGACTAAGATTTACACAAAATTCAGGTAATTACATAAAAACGTACCACTTCAGTAACCTGAAGTATTTTTGAGGATATCTTGAAGCCCCAGCAAGACATTCTTTTTATTTATCTTCAACGTAACATTTTTAAAAGAGCAGATTTTTTTACTTGAATAAATGGAAAATGGATTCGTACCCAAACGAGTATTTTTAACGAAAGGATTAGGCCGGCATAAAGATTACCTGCAGTCTTTTGAGCTGGCGCTAAGAGATGCAGGAATAGAAAAATGCAACCTGGTCAGCGTTTCCAGCATTTTCCCACCCTTTTGTAAAGTTATACCCAAAGAAGAGGGTATCAAAGAGCTTAAAGGCGGGCAGATAACTTTCTGTGTTATAGCCAGAAATGCAACTAACGAGCCAAACAGACTGGTTGCTTCTTCAGTAGGAATAGCGGTTCCGGCAGAAGCAGGCGTTTACGGATATTTAAGTGAGCATCATTCCTTCGGTGAGACCCATGAAAAAGCCGGAGATTATGCCGAGGATTTGGCCGCAACAATGCTTGCCTCCACGTTAGGCATAGAATTCGACCCGGATACAGCCTGGAACGAACGGGAACAGACATACAAAATCTCCGGGAAAATAGTTAAGACACAGAACATCACCCAGACAGCAATAGTTGACAAAACAGGCTTATGGACGACAGTAATTGCCGTAGCTGTGTTTTTGATGGATTAAGTTTTACCCCAAACCCAAAATTAAGTTTTACCCCAAAAACACCCCAAAAATTTAACAAAATTAAAATTTAAAAACTAATTCTCAATAACTTTCACATAAACCGTAAACGGAATGTCCGACTTGAAATCTGCATAACCGTCTGCATAGTTCTCGCCAGTATCTACATCGCTAGTATCCACAACATCAACATTCCATACTTTCTTTACTTTCTTCAACCCGTCGCTGGCAGTAACTTCAATCACTTTCTTCCCGGGAATTGAGAAAGTCCTTTCTATCGTATCCGTGCCAAAAACATCTTCCTGCCCTGCCCCTAAATCCCAACGATAGTCCAGCCGGTCATTATCAATGTCCTTAGCTGCGAGATGAAAAACAACTGACTGGCCAACCTCTGCAGTCACGCTTTCTGCAGGCAGGTAATCAACCACTTCCGGCTGTTGGTTCACATTTTTAATAATGATCTTAACCGGGTGCACAACATCAAATTCTCCATCGGAAGCAACAAACTGCAGCCAAGTCTCATCTTTCTGGCTGCTCAGCTTCTTATTCAGGTAACTGGACCTGCTGATAAAGTTAGTCCACCGAGTGCGGCTGGAGTTTTTTACTGTAACAAAATTTGGCTGCCATTCAAAAAATCCGTCCTTAAATGAAGCTCCGGGGGGAATATTTTCTAAGCGGAGAGCAATTTCATCGCCGTCAGGATCTTGCGCATTTACCCTAAAACTGAACGTCCTTCCCTCATTGACAGTAATCTCTTCATTATCTACAGAGATGGTCGGCGGCCTGTTTTTATTGGAGACAGTTATATTTACTGGAACTGCATCTGAATCTAGACCGTCAGCAGCTGTAACATAAACAATACGCGAGCCGGCATCATTATATCCGGGCGTCCATTTTCCACTGAGCTTACCTACGGGCTCAGAGAAGAAATACGTCACTATATCGCCATCAGGATCGGTAGCTGTCGGGCGCAGGAATATTGTTTCCCCTTCCACACCTGTAATAGGCTCCATTTTCTCCAGAACCGGCTTCCTGTTGGAATTCTGGACGATAATTGTTACGGCTTTAGTCATACAAAGATCCTTGCCGCAGCTGATCACGTCCACAACCACATTGCGGGATTGCAGGATTCTGTTCTCCAGGCGGACAACATTAAGCAAATCACTGATTATGCCGCCCTTCCTCTTGATAAAATCGTAATTGGGCTGCCAGGAAAAAGTTTTTGTTTTCTGGTTGAAAGTTGCACCTTCGGGAGCGTTCCTGAATTCTATTATTACTGCATCGCCGTCAGGATCAACGGAGCTGATTTTTTGTACCAGTTTCTCCCCTTCCTTAACTTCCAAAGTATCGGGCACGTCAATTGCAGGAGCCCTGTCTACGTCAAGTACTGTAATCTCAACAGTTTGTTCAGCTTTTAACTTCCCGTCGGAAGCAATCACATCTATCCTGTATGTCCCCGCGTCATTATATTCTGTCTGCCACCTGCCTTTTTCATCAAACTTGTCTTCAAAGCGGTAAGTTAAATCGTCCCCGTCTAAATCTTTCTCGGGAAGCTCCAAGTCAACTATGTCGCCTTCGCTCACTTCAATAGGTGGTATAACCAGCACGGGTTTTCTGTTGACATTTTCCACGTCTATAACCCATTCTTTAGTCACGCCATTTATCCCATCGCTGACCACAAAAGTCAAATTGTGTTTTCCGGAAGAATCAAAGCTAAAATAATATTGCGCCTCTTTTTCTTCTGAAAGGGCCTTTCCATCAAGTTTCCAGCTGTAAGTTAATCTATCATTATCGCTGTCATAGGCATCAGCATAAAAGTCAAGCGTCTGGTCCTCCCGCGCAGGGATTCTGCTTCCCGCAGAAAAAGAACCGGTAATCTGGGGAGGCTGATTAGTATTTAAGATTTCAATTCCTATGCGCCCGTCAGTAATAAACTCCCCGTCGCTTACTTTAAAGACGGCAACATAACTTCCGGCATCATTGTAATCTGTCTGCCATTTGCCTTCTTTGTCAAAGGGCTCACTGAACGTGAATTCCAAAGGATTACCATCAGGGTCTGAGACAAATTCTTTCAGGCTGATCATCTGCGTTTCTTTTACAGTTATCCTGCTTTCAGTTATGTGGGGGGGCTGATTTTTTTTATCTACAATTAAACGGACATCTTTTTTTACCTCATTCACTCCGTCTGAGGCAATGATAGTAATATTATACACCCCGGCATCACCATAATCGGTCTGCCATTCCCCATTTTCATCCAGCGGCTCAGAATAATAATAAGATACTTTATCCTTGTCGGCATCGGTAGCATTCACAGAAAGCCTGACGAAATCGGTTTCCCGCACATGGTAAATCCTTACTGCAGCGAGAGCACTGTTAACAATAGCCCCCAGAATCAAGAGCAAAAAAATGCCCAGCAAAACTTTTTTTCCAGTTGTAAAGAAATTTGTAAGAAAATTCCTGGCGAGATTCCCTGCAAATGTGCCTTTCTCCTGCATATTTCTTTTCTTTCCCAGTAAAACCATTCTCCGCCACACCATTAATCTATGCTCTTAATCCCTGCTAACTTTAACTAAAAATCAATTTTAAAAAATGAATCTAAAAA
>JBFMFP010000103.1:0-3551 GCA_040751885.1 Nanobdellota archaeon | reverse complement strand
GCTAGAAAGCATCTGGCTGTTTATAATCACAGGATTTTTTATGAAATTATTAAAGAAGGAATGAAGCATGGATTTGGAATATAGCATTTATCTTGTCAGGGCAGAGAATGATAGTCAGAAATAAAGTTTATCATAATGGGCAGCTTGTGGCCGTGAATGAAGAAGTAAAGAGTTTGGGGTGAAGGAATAGTACACCGCTTGTCGGATTTTTAGGAAGCTGAGTGATTTTTTGTTATCGTCTGCCAAGTTCATTATTTTATTGTCCACAAATAAAATATCTTTATAATAAAAGTGGACAACATTACACTTTAAACTGTTCTACTACCACCTCAAATATTTTTTCACAATAGCCTTTAATATTTTTTACATTGTAGAGATCAATAGCCTCATAATATTTCTGCCTCAATTTTACAGGAACAAAGACTTTCGGATAGCCGGCTTGCATTAAAATCCAATTCATCAATGCCCTTCCAGTTCTTCCATTCCCATCTTCAAATGGATGGATTTCCACAAATTGTGCATGGATTAAACAAGCTAAGACAAATGGATGGATCTTTCGTTTGTTTTCGCAATAAAACTTAATCATTTTCTTCAATAATGGCTTAACTTCCTCTGGTTTAGGGGGTACGTGCTCAGCGCCTTCAATTTTAACCGGAAAGAAGCGTATTCTGCCTGGATAAACAACTCCAGTATTTTGCGTTAAGATTC
Source organism: Nanobdellota archaeon (assembly GCA_040751885.1). GTDB lineage: Archaea > Nanobdellota > Nanobdellia > Woesearchaeales > GW2011-AR9 > JBFMFP01. Next base: position 2,843 of record JBFMFP010000103.1, on the reverse strand, counting down.
CATTTAACTTTTCGAGGAATTCTTCAGTAAGCTTCCCCTTGTATTTTTTGATAAATTCAAAAGCTTCCCTTCCATTTATGGCTTCATTGTAATCTTTGGGTGGAGCACCAGATGGAATTTGCTTTTCTTTAATAATCAAATATGTATCTCGTAATGTGAGCCTGTTTCCTTCAATAGCATTTGAGTTATAAGTAAATCGTATTAAAAAATCAGCTTCTTCCTTTTCGGCTATTGTTTTTGGGATTTGTTTGAGGTGATTATTGTAAACTTCTTTAAAATCATCGATAATCTCCAACTTGTCAGCGTCTAAATAATCCTCATTGTAAACTTTATATTCCTCCAGTCGAAGTTGTTTGAGTTTCTTTCCGATTTCTTCTCTGGTTGGCTCTTTTTCTCCGAGCTTGATTCGTATTTTCTTCCATTTTTCCTCTCCGACACGGATAGTCTTTCCAAGATAATAAAACGTCTTTTTCCCTGACTTAATCTTATCTATGTATGCCACATAGCGTTATTGTCCACATTTTATATAAATATTTCTATTTTGTGGACAACATAAACTTCTTTTCTTTCCCTTCCAGAAAAAGCCTGCTTATAAGTTACGCAAGGGGCTCATACTTAGCGCAGGCGCGGAAGAGGAAAGAGCCGCAGAGTGGGCAGGCTGGCGGGCGACCATACAACCCTATCCCGTGTGGGAATATGTCCTAAAGACCAAAGCAGGCGACAGAAATGGGAGAAGTTAGCAAGTATAGATAGTTCTGGTAATTAGACCACATTTGCCAGAATCATCTAATACACGAAAACAAACAGCGATTTGTTTTCGGTACTGAAATGAGATAGTTTTCTCATTTCATGTACGACAATTCCGTCATTTTATTTGCTCTAACAAAATCCTCACACAACATTTATAAAATCAGCCGTATTTTTGTCATTGATGAGTGGCTTAATTAATAAATTATCAGTACCTTTGTTTGGATTGGCGTCTGTTGTTGGTAGTGGATGTTATGGGGAAGCAACTCCTATTTCTCCGCAGGAAAAAGAAAGCTGTGTTTATTGTGAGCCTATTGATATTTCTCCAAGGACTGAGCCGATGGTGTTTACCGAGCCGGGGACGTATAAAGTTATTCCGGGGGATGTGTTTAAAGGGCCGTTGGGAGTGGATTTGAGGGTAGAGGAGATAATACCTACAGATAAAGATAATGATGGTTCAATTTTAGGAAGCTATGTTGATTCAAAAGGAAACGTTGATTTCAGTGAATCTTTTTTTGAAAATAAAGGACAAATTGCTTATTATAGTATAAAAGTTCTTGCAGGGAAAGAGCAAGGAACATTAAGACTTGTAGATAAAGCTAGTGATTTGTATGAAAATTGTATAAAGTTAAATGAAACCCATGGAGCTGAAGTATTAAATTGTAGTCTTGTTTCTCCAACAGAAGCGTTAAATGGTGAAGTTTTAGCAAAGTCTTTTGAAGGATATTATGGTAAAATTAATATTTCTAAATATCCAGAATTGGCAAATTGTGGGGCGATGAATTTAGAAACTTCCATAGGATACACTAGCAATTTTTTAGGGTTACCTCCGCTACTTAAAGGAACATCGTTTATATATGTAATTACAGAAAATCCCCCCTTTTCTGGGACATCTCTTCCGACTATTGCTATTAGTTATTTTAAACAAGGAGATTCTAAATTGATAGATGCTGAAATAAAGAGATGTAAACAAAGTTTTAGCGAAGGGAAATTTACAAAGGGAGATCACGAAATTACTCACCTGTTTACTAGAAAAATTTATGAACTATTCCCTATGTTGTTTAATGAAGGTTTATCAAATTATGTTGCTCGTAGATTAAATGATTTAGCAATACCTTGGAATGAAGAAGGGGGCTTTTGTTTTGAAAAGGGGTTATACGGAGGAGGCGAGTTCATTCCTTATGTAAAGTATAATCAAGAAATAAGTACTCTCGGTTTTGTTTATTCCGGCGAATGTTTTTGGTCAAAGTTGGTTTCAGAATATGGTTCTGAAGTTATTAAAGAAGTTGTTGGTAAGTTATTTATGATATTGAATTTGAATGCTCCTAAGCCTAAAGATGTGGAAACTCAAAAGATAATTTTCGAAGAAGCCCTCCTTTCCACAGGTGTCGATTTAAGTCTCTTTAAGCAATGGGGCCTCGGCGAATAAATCTGCATGTCTTTGGTATCAAATAAGATGACGTTTTCTCTTTCAGAAGCAAAAAGAATATAAATAACCAATAATTTGGTTTATATGAACCAATAAAGCGGTTAGATATGATAACTAAAAAGCAGCTGAAAATATTTGAAGTGTTTGCAAAGAACCCTTTTGCAGAACATACACGAAAAGAAATAAAGAAAGATGCAAAAGAAAAGTCAAATAATTCTATGTTCCTGTCAATAAACGCTTTAAAAAAAGAAGGGATTATAAGCGAAAAGAAAATCGGGAAATCCGGGATTTTAACGCTCAATCTTAATAATGACTTGGTTAATAATGACTTGGCTTTTCATTATCTTGCTTTGTGCAACAGTTATAGAATTCCGCCCTTTGTTAAATCTGCTCTGGAAATCCTAAAAGAAGAGATTACTGAAGAAACTCCTTTTTACTCTGTTGTTATCTTTGGCTCTTATGCCGTTGGCAAACAAAAAAAAGAGTTAGATCTTGATATTGCAATTTTCATTCAAAATGAAGATAACAGAAAACGTATAGAAGCACTGGCAAATAGTGCCAAATTAAAAAGTACTGCAGAGATGGATATTCACGTTATTTCAAAGGCAGAAATGTTTGCAATGCTCACAAATGCTGAAGAAAATTTTGGGAAGCAAATAGCTAGAAA
>JBFMFP010000102.1:0-3595 GCA_040751885.1 Nanobdellota archaeon | reverse complement strand
AGAGGCGAACCTTCGCTTCGCTCAGGAAGACCGAAACGTGTCTTCTAAGAGGCGAGGCGACTACGCTTCGTCGCAAGGGCGTGCACTTGCTTTGAACCCTCGAACCCACTAAGAGACAGGATTACTTCTGCATACACAGATATGTCCAAAAGGGCACATGGCCTTAAGTTTCGCCATAATCTAAATGTCGATTTGTTGATTATACCTGCGCATTTGGCCAGGCTTTGCTACCCCCGCACGATCGCCTAAGCACAATGTTTCTCAGTAGAGGTTAATAAAGAAAAACGTACAAATTATTTATAAATTCTTCTCTTTGAAAAAGAGAAAACATATTTTAAATCCAATATTAAAAAATCCAATATTAAATCTAATAAAAATAAAATTACCGCAATTTATCCCAACCAAACTCTTCAGGAACTACTTCTCCAGGGAAAGAGCCGCGGTCCGCACTAAATCCATTTCCGGACCTTATTTTTGTTACTATGCCTTGCGCTTCCAATCTTCTGGCAACATAATTCACGCTATAGTGATAAAGGGCAGGATATCCTTGCATAGTGGCTTCAACTAGGCTAGCCCACCTTAAGTTGCCTATTTCCCCTGTTTTTTGGATGCCTTCTCTAAGCACGCTAGTTAACATTTCAATAGAGCCAGGAATCTCTATTAAATAATTTAAGGAAATAAACCATTTCTTAGCAGCTTCATCGCTACCTCTCTCTAGAGCAACTCTATACCTTTCTACATACAGACCTATTGGTTCAGCATTATGGATGTAAACGCCAGGAGTTCCTGCGCCAGAGGTTTCTTCAGCGGAAGTTTCATCCTCCCCGCCCAACCCGAGTCCTTCCAAATCAAATTCTTCTTTCAACTCCCTATAGCCCTCCCTTCTGATTTCAGAATAAGCATCCGGAAGAGGTCTATCCATTCTCCTGGCCAAAGATTCAAGTTCACTAATAACCTTTTCCTGCTCGCCATCCAAAAGCCTGATTAAAGAAGCTTCCCCTCCTGTAAAAACGCTTCTTTCATACACTTTATGATTCCGGGCCCAAAACCTGGCAAAGCGAAGGGCACTAAACGGAATGTTAGTCACTTTCATTTTTCCTCCGGGCAGGCCATACAATTCTCTCTCACCACCGCTAGATACGGTTAAAATATAATCCTCGTTATTCGGAGGCCCTTGTTTGACGATGACTGCTGAAAATCTAAAATCAAATTCCCCCTGCAAACGGTCTAAATCAAAACCGGTTTCACTTCTCATTATTCTATCTAATTTAGCTAAACCTTTTGGAGAAAGAGAAAAATTATTTTCAGCCCACTGCCGGCGCAGGTTTAAAATTCGATCTTCCGGCTTTCTTTTTTCTTTTTTCATTTTTTTGAGCTATAAAATCTACCAAAAACCCCTTACAAAGCTTCACACAAACCCCTCCTAACTTCGTTTAACTTCTCCAAAGAACACTAATTTATAAATCTTTCTCAAATTTTACTATTCCAAAATGATTAATATAATGGTGGGGTTGATCCGGGGGCAGAGTTAGTTTACCGTATACACTACCCTTCCCATGTTATGGACAAGGCTGCTCATTCTCTTCAGCCGGTTAACCAAATCGTACAAGTTAGGAATTTTCATTGCTTCAGCTTCAAGTGATTCTATCCCTTTGCTCAGGTTTTGCTTGCCTTCGGACAAAGAATAAGCAAACTCTACGTCTTTATTATAAGCTGCTTTCATTGTCTGGACATAAAAATCATTCATTAAGAGAAGAATATTCTCTATTTGCTTCTCTTTCTGGGAAGTAACTTTCAGCAGGCGTGCATATCTGGCTGCCCGACGAACTTCGTCAGCAATTGCTTCAATATAAAAACCGATAAACTGATAGGCAAGCAGATCTTTTCCGCTAAGCTTAAGATTTTTTAACGCCTTGGAAGGATTTTCCAGGTTGTAAAGAATCGCCCGGTAAAACAGGAAATAAAGCCTGTTGACGTCCATATCCCGCTCATTCAGGCTTTCGTAATTGTCTTCCTTGAAAATAGAGCAGGTTTCTTTCATCATTGTTCTTGTGACCACGTCCATTTTCCGGATCAGCTCCAAAACAGAAACATTATCCATATTCAGAAAGTCTTTGGCAACGATAGAATCAGAAGTCTGCTCCATGATTTCCAAAGCGATAAGAGACTGAATAATTGTCTGCAATTCTTTCACTTTGTTTTTAATTTCTTTTCCCTTTAAAACAATGCGGCGGTAATTCTGTATGTACGCTGAATACACTTCCCGACCAATGGCGACGGACGGCTTACCGTCAACACAAATGACTTTTTCTTTTTCTTCTTTCTGCTCGCTTGCATCTCTTTTGCTGAGGAGCAGGCTTGGTCCGCTTTCTTCCAGATAAACCACATCCCCTTTCTTCAGGCTGTTGTGCTTAATCCAGCTTTTGGGCAGGGAAATAACATAACTGCTCTTTCCAAACGAGATTAATTTTCTGTATTCCATTTTTTAGCAACAGACTGATTGCGTAGGCACACTATTTTAGTAATGCACCATATTAGTGTACATTTAGTACCTTTCATACCACTAAATACCGTCGTATACAATTATATACTATTTACCCCCTATAAATGTATATGCAAATTATATACACCTATATAGTCTTAGCAAAATGTATTTATATTTAAATGTTATGTAAGATAATTAATACGTGCAAATACATGACGGGTTTAAAATATAAAAAAAATCCGTCAGAGCCAGGGGTGGTGAAAAATGTATCCGAACGTAAAGAACATATGGGAATCCCAACTTAGGGGCTATCCAACAGATGAGCTCTTCTTTGAAGAAAGTGCTGAAGAAGATGCTGTATATACCAAAGAAGGAAGAGAAGGCCACGTTGATGAGGGCAAGATGCATGACTGGGAAGACGGCTTTATGGACGGCTTTATGAGCGATAGTAGCGAAGACAGCCTGACGGATCAGCCGGAAAATCCCGAGGAAGAGTATGAGAGGAGACTCAATGGTTACTCTCAATAAACTGCTCGGCCTGGAACAGTTCCCCATAAGAAACACAGAAATTATGAAAAAGCTTCAGGAAGGCTACCTTCGACAGTTAAATGAAATAGAATTCTCTTCCGGCGGTAAAAGTGTAAAGCTGAAACTGCATCACGTCTCGGAAGAAGGAATTATGAAGTGGTATTGATTAGAAAAGGATATTAATGAAATATTAATTTATCAACAAGAACAACATCTTTATAGTCTGCTCGGAGTGCTTCGCTTCCGCCGGGCAGATATTCCTCATTGCTTCCCCTGATTATATCATAGTCCAAAGACTTGAGAATATCCAAAACATTCTCTTCAACATCTTCTTCGGTTATGATTTTTTTCATGGTTGTATCATTTCTTCAGTTTTATTAATAAAATCCTTGACTTTTTGTTGGTAGTATTCTATGTTTTTATCTGTAAAGTTCACTCTTGATTCGTAGCTTGCTTTATGTCTATCTTCTTTTAGCTTTGTGTATAATTCTGCGTCTTCCTTCTTAATTGAGAGTTCATGCACTAATAAAATTTCTTCTTTGGGCAATGCATAGTATTTTATGAGGAAAATCAGACTTGCAG
>JBFMFP010000101.1:0-3614 GCA_040751885.1 Nanobdellota archaeon | reverse complement strand
CTTTTCAGTTGGCACGTCTACTCTCGTGGTGACATTCGGTAACGTTGGCATCGGGACAACAAATCCAGAACAGAAGTTGGACATTCAGAACGGGGGGCTTGCCATATCATCCTGGACCAGTCCAGGTTCATCTTTGTTAGTGAGTTCAACAACAGGTAACGTGGGTATTGGGACGACGATGCCAGAAGTACCATTACATGTATATCAGAATGTCAACTCATCTTCAAGAATGCTCTATGAAAATACTAACATTGGGTCATCTGTCTATGCGGGCGTTCAGTTAAAGACGGATGGCGGTTCTGCATATATTTATAGAACCAGCAATGCGTATGGTTATAGTATGGCTGATGATTTAGTTATTCAAGACGCAGGAGGCGGAGATATCGTCTTTTTTACCGGGGAAGAAAGGGTAAGAATATTGTATGGCGGAAACGTCGGCATCGGGACGAAGAGTCCTACTAAAAAGTTAGATATCAGTGCGGGAGAAATTCAAATATCTACCTCAACGGCATCATTAGACTTTATGTGTTTAGCGGGAGCGGTAGAAAATTTACCAATAAGTGGATATAATAGAGGATGTTTAATTTATCTGACAAGTGATAACACTTTGTATATTTCAACAGAAACAGTAGTAGGGGCATATTCCTGGAAACCAGTTTGGTGAAAATTAATAAATTATGGCAAAATCTAAAGACCCAAGTCAAAATTTTGGGAATGAAACGAATGTAGAGACAAGGGCTAAAAAATTTGTTTTAAATGCTTTTACAAAATTTTCTGATAGAAGTGGATTAGAAGCGCAATGGGAGAAATATGATAAACTTTATAATTGTATTTCTACAGAAAAGTTTTATGATGGAGTTGCCGATTTATTCCCGCCTGAAACAAGAAAAGCATGTAAAACTCTAGTTAATTTTATAGATGAGACAATTCTTACAAATCCTAAATTTCAGATAAGAGGAGTAGGGGGGCTAGGTGATAGTGAAAAAGCACAAGCATTGCATACTCTCATAGAGTGGCAACAGGAAAAAAATAAATTAAGGTCTAAATTAAGAAGAATGTTGGAACGATATTTAGTTAAATATGGAATTGCGATTATTAAAGTAGTCTGGAGTGTTAATGAAAAATATGCGCTTTCGGATATAAAAGAAAGAAAGAAGTTAAAACTTAAAATTAAGGGGGAAATAGACGAAGAGATAATCCATGAGATAAAAAGCATTTACGATAATGTGGATTTTCAGGTTAAAGATATTCATTCAATATATTGGAATTATTTTCAGGAATGGGACAAACAAAAAATTATAATAGAGCGGACAATAGTTGATGAGAATCATTTAAGAGTTTTAGAAAAATTAGGTATTTATTATGGGATAGATAGAGTATTAAACAAGGAAACTACAAAAAGACAGATAGATGAAAAAATAGTAGCAGAGAAATATGGGCACATTAAAGATTTAACAGGGTTATCGGGTAATTTTAATATAAATGAAAAAGAATATGAATTATTGGAAGCGTGGTGTAGTTTTGATATAGACAATGATGGAATTGAAGAGGAGTGTATAATTGTTATTGCAGACAGGGAATTTGTTATTAGGGTAGAACCTAATCCTTACGATGTTCAGGAAAAACCTTATTTATGGGTTTGTTGGGAAGGGATAGAAGGAACGAGTTTAGGGATGGGAGTTCCACAAATTGCGGAAAAATCACAAGTAGCGTTAAATGATTTCACAAATCAAATAATGGACAACATAACTGCCATATTAGACTGCATGAAAATAGTTGATGATTTGGCAGAAATACCTGACTTGCAATTAAAATCCCGTCCTAATGGGATTATTCGTTCAAAAACAGGAACTGAAGCGGTTAAATTTATCAGACCAGAATTAACTGCAAATGAAGGATTAAAAGCAGTTGCTATGGTTAAGGATGATATTCGCACCGGGACAGGTGCAACAATGTCTTTGCAGGGTTTACCTGCAAGATATGGGACTACTGCTTTTGAATATCAAGCGCAAGGGACTGCTTCATCTAGAGACATATTTGCGAAATTGCGAGATATAGAAGATTACATATTAAAAGAATTTTATAGAAGATGTTATGAATATGATTTGCAATATATGTCCAGAGAAGAATTTATTAAAATAGTTGGAGATAAAGCAGCCAATTCTTTACTAGGAACAGCAGTAGAAGGAGAGGATTTTAAAGAGGTTAGGGAAGTAATAAGGGGAGATTGGGATTTTATTCCTTTAGGAGTAACAGAATTAGAGAATAAGATAATTAAAGGACAGCAAATAATGAATTTTTTAAATTTGGTAGGGAAACTCCCACCTGGAATAGTAGATATTGCAAAACTAGTTGATAAGGTATGGCAGTATGTCGGAGATGGGGATAATATTATACTTCCTCAACCGACTACAAAATTTATTTCTCCAGATGATGAAAATATTCTTATAAATCAAGGGGAGAGTCCGACAGTAAAACCAATGGAAAATCATGTTATACATATTATAGTTCATCAACAAGCAAAAATACCTATAGAGTATGAACCTATTAGATATAGACATATACAAGAACATCAGAATATTTTAAATTTAATGCAAGCACAACAAATGACACAAGGCGGGGGTTTATTGCCTCCGCAGGAACAGCCGAGATTGCGCCCTGATTTAGAAACACCAAAAACAGCCGGTATAGTTCCAGGACTTCCAATAGAGACGATATGAAAAGTATAGATGAGATAGAACAGTCTAGAGATATAGTTAGAATGACTGAAACAGCAGGTTGGCAGGAAGTAAAATCGTGGATAGAAAATAGAATATCAATATTGAATGCTAAAATACTTACTTTAGAGAACAATTTAGAATTAAGTAATGTTCAAGTTCAATCTACGAAACAAGGAACGAAAAAATTTGAAATTGTAGTTTTAAATATCAATAAAGATAAAGATAAATATGAAATAATGACTTGGCGAATGTTTTTATCAAAAATTGCAGATTGGGAAAAATTAGCGAGAGAGGGAATATAATATGTCAAAGTTGAGTGAATATCTAAAAAATAAAGAAGTTACTTTTTCACGAGGTAAAATTGCGAGGGCTAAACGGGATGTTCTTGCAAGACGATTAGGGAAAAAGGGAAAAATAAAAGAACCTTATGGTTTGGCTACTTATATGGTCAGAAAGGGTGTTAAGGTTAAAGACCATGAAGTCAGCGAAGAGTTTGCTGAACAGAAAGCAGCGGCAAAAAGGAGAAAATAATAATGGCAAAAGCTATAAAAGAATCTTATAAACCAAACATGACAATAAGTTTAGACGGAGATTTGATAAAAGGACTTGAAAATTTGAACCTTGATGATAAAATTACACTATCTTTAAATGTAAAAATTGTAAATATAGGTAGAGATACCTATATAAAAAATAAACCATTATCAGTAAGAGCGGAAATATTAGCAGGTAAGATTTTGGATAACGAAATAGAAGAAGGAATTAAAGAAGCGAAGAATCTTGACCAATTAGAAAAAGCAAGTAAAAAAATTGCAAGAGAAAAATGATAGTTCCTGTTAAAAATGGTTTTAAAATTCGTAGTCATAAAACGGGTAAACTTTTCCCAAAAGTTTATCC
>JBFMFP010000100.1:0-3625 GCA_040751885.1 Nanobdellota archaeon | reverse complement strand
ACAGAAGTGATAGGGGAGCGGAGATATTGGAAGTTCTGCTTTCTGTTGTAGAAACGGCAAAACTACAGAAGCAGAACCCACTTCTGTTTATGCATCAAATCGTCGCTTCAGAAAGGTAAAGTATTACTAATATCCGTAATCTTTTTATACTTTAAGAGTTTTATATAAGAAAAATTAAAAATTTTTCAGCTGTAAATAAAGCCTTTCATACTTTATTTACGAAAATAAAAATTGACCTTGACAAATTGGTATCAAAAGAAGAGTATGAACAAGATTTAAGCCGGCTGACGAGAAAGATGATTCCTTACGAAACGATTAAGAGCGAAGTAACACGACTGCTCTCGGAAAAGCATTGAAGGGGCTTATTTGTAACTTTAACTAATTTCTCCGTAACTTTTTTAAAATAGCGATAAAATAGCTACATAAGAGGGGTGATAAATGTTCTTTTAGGCTGAACTAGGCTTAAAACCAGGTCCTTAACTAAGCGACAAAATCAATGACTATGAAAATGAAAACAACCCAAAACATCAAAGTTCCGGAAAGCACTGTAGACCAGGTCATCGGCCAGGACGAAGCAGTCAGGATTATCAAAAAAGCTGCCCAGCAAAGAAGGCACGTCTTATTAATAGGCGATCCCGGGACGGGTAAAAGCATGCTGGGAATGGCCTTGGCGGAATTGCTTCCTAAATCGGACTTGAAAGACATTCTTGCACTTCCCAACTCCAATGATGAAAATAATCCCTTAATCAAAACCTTTCCGGCCGGAAAAGGCAGGGACGAAGTTAAGAAATATAGCCCGGATGCAAAGCAGGCCTTCAAAAACAATAATTTTCTTCTCTTCATTGTTGCTGTCATTACCTTGATCGCTCCCTGGTGGGTCAGGCATTACTATAAATCAGACCTTATGTTTACTGCTTTCTTTTTGGGAGGAATGCTCTTCCTTGCCGCTTTCGCAATAACTATGAGCATGGGGCCAAGGATGTTTAAAATGGGACAATTAATTGCACCAAAAGTCATTGTTGACAATTTTGACAACAAACAGGCACCGTTTTTTGATGCTACTGGCGCACATGCAGGAGCATTGCTCGGAGATGTGCTGCACGATCCTTTCCAGTCAGGAGGTTTAGGCACGCCGGCAAACCAAAGAGTCGTCGCCGGGATGATTCATAAAGCTAACAAAGGCGTTTTATTCATTGATGAAATTGCCACGCTTCATCCAAGAACACAACAGGAGCTTCTTTCCGCACTGCAGGAAAAAAAATTCCCTATCACCGGGCAATCAGAAAGGTCAGCAGGAGCCATGGTTAGAACTGAGCCTGTTCCTTGCGATTTCGTCCTTGTCGCTGCAGGCAATACGGAAACTGTAAAAGACATGCATCCCGCCCTGCGAAGCAGAATAAGAGGTTACGGATATGAAGTTTTCATGAACGAAACCATGCCTGATACCAGGGAAAACAGAGCTAAAATTGCCCGCTTTGTCGCTCAGGAGGTCAAAAAAGAGGAAGGAAAAGTATCCCACTTTGACATCAGCGGGATAAAAGCTATCATTGAAGAAGCCAGAAAAAGGGCTAACAGGAAGGGGCATCTTACTTTACATTTGCGTGGCTTAGGAGGCTTAGTAAGAGCAGCCGGAGATTTGGCTAAAGAAGATAATGCTGAATATGTAACCGCAGAGCATGTGGAAAGAGCCAAACTATTAGCCCGACCGCTTGAGCAGCAAATAGCCGACAAGTTTGTTGAGCGCAAGAAAGAATATGAAGTTATTGTCACGTCTGGAAACCTTATCGGCAGAGTTAATGGGCTGGCGGTCATTGGCAGCGGAACTGCTTATTCAGGAATTCTGCTGCCCATAGAGTCAGAAGTAACTCCCGGAGGAAAGAAATCAGAAATTATTGCTACCGGAAAGCTGGGAGAAATCGCCAAAGAAGCCATAAAAAATGTTTCGGCTATCATCATGAAATATTTTGGTGAGGACATCAAAGAAACAAGGGACGTCTTCGTGCAGTTCCTGCAGACATACGAAGGCGTGGAAGGAGATTCAGCTTCCATTGCCGTAGCTACATCCATCATTTCTGCTCTCAAGGAAATTCCTGTCCGGCAGGATACGGCTATGACTGGCTCATTGTCTGTAAGGGGAAAAGTTCTTCCCGTCGGAGGAGTTTCTTCCAAAGTGGAAGCGGCTATTGATGCAGGCATGAAAACTGTCATCGTGCCGGCAAGCAACATGCAGGACATAGTCATATCCAAGGAAAAGCTGGGAAAAGTCAAAATTATTCCCGTAGAGACGATAGAAGAAGTTCTTGAGCATGCATTAGACTGGAACGGGAAGAGAAAGCTCAAGGAAAAGATATTTAACGGAGAAAAAGCCAAAATAAAAGACGCTCACATAAAAAAGAAATAAAAAAGAAATAAGCAATCTCTTAACACTAAAGAAACCAACCCGCGCATAAAAAACACAAATCCAACCAAAATCTTTAAAAAAGCTCCCCTCAATTGAGAAGAATTAAGAATTAAGAAGTAAAATGGCACGCTCAACGCAAAGGTCAAAAAGGAAACCTTCCGGAGGCAGGTACCATGCTGCACGGACAAAAAGGAAATTTGAGCTGGCCAGATATCCGGCAAACACCGGCTTGGATAAAGAAAGAAAGCTTAAAACCATCCGCATCCGCGGCGGCAGCACTAAAAATGTTCTTCTGACTGTAAAAGAAGTAAACGTCTCTGATGGCAGGGGAAAAACAACCAAAACTGATATTCTTAACGTTATCGGCAATGAAGCAAACCCTAACTTAGTGCGCAGAAACATCATTACAAAAGGAGCCGTTGTGGAAACTAAAATAGGAAAAGTAAAAATCACCAGCAGGCCCGGACAGGAAGGGGCAGTTAACGGTCTGCTTTTGGGCTGAGAGTTTTTAGGTTAAATTATTTTAAGCTAAATTATTTTAAGCTAAATCACTTCTTTTTACTTTCTTCAAAATTTCCTTCAAAATTTCTTATCCAAAAAAAGATAACCCAAGCTAAATACAGCCGCAATTACAAAACTGAGCACAAAAGGGTAAAAATCAATGTAAAAAATTAAGATTAAAAAAGGCAGGACTACAATTCTGCTCAGGTTAAAAATAATTTCCCTGCCCACAAGAAAACGAAAATATCCTCTTTTCATAGCTAAATCATAACTTTTTGCTGCCCAGGGAACGTGAAGAACCTTCTCAATAACATTTTTGTAAGAGTCTATTAAAAAAATCCTCAATGTACTGTTGGCAAACACTCTCCCAATCCAGGCAAAGAAATAAAGAAAAGTTCCCAGTTTAATTAATCTCATTTTGTTACACTTATCGGTTATTTTCCCTACAAGATAGAACACGAGCAATGAAACAGCCATAGATAAAGCTATGACAAATCCTGTTTTGGAAACAGTAGCAAGAACGGTAATCAAAAAAACAGGCCAAATTGTCCTTCCGATTATAGACTCAACAGCAAAACCGGAAAAACTGACCAAGGCTCCTTTTTCTTTTTTGGAGAAAATTGCTTTCCACAGATCTCTTCGTGTAAATTTTATTTTTTCATACCCGTCTTTTGAGAAGAACAGCGGCAAAGTGCCGACAACTAATAATACTGAGCCAATAAC
>JBFMFP010000099.1:0-3665 GCA_040751885.1 Nanobdellota archaeon | reverse complement strand
AACTGTTGACTTCCATAATAGACTGCATATAATTGTATTAGATTAGCCAAATCAAAGCTAGAATAAGGAGCTCTAAGCTATGCGGAATATATTAATTACTAAAGAAGTAGCTGAAATGTTACGGGTAAGCGAAGAGTACATCAGGGAGCTTATCCGGCAAAGAAAATTAAAAGCCTATAAAGAAGGCAGGCGCGGAGGTTTTAGGATAATGCTGCAAGAAGTGGAGCGTTATATAAATCAAAAACATAAAGAGATGGAATTAAGTCACAGGGGGAAATAAAATGATACATCTTTATCTTATCGGAGGTATTGCCTCATTCTTAATCAGCTTCTTTGTTCATAAATATTTCATTCAGTTTTTGATCCTTGGGTTATTTCTTGTCGTCCTGCATCTGCTGAGCAAGAATAGCAAAGAAATTGCAGAACTGAAGCAAACTATCAAAGATCATAATGAATTAATAAAACAGGATATAGGTGAACTAAAAAAACAAAATAGATGAGGGGTGAGACGATGTGGGGAAAATTATATCGAAAAGTCTTTGTTATAACAATGCTTTCTTTACTTTGTTTTCTAACTGAAAAAATATCTTTTGCAGAAGAACGAAAGCTGATAACTTCGTGGAAAGATATTACGATTGGTAAAACTACGGAAGAAGAAATAATCTCAAGCAATTCCGAAGGAATGGTTTATCTTTCGGCAGAGAAATTACTTGCATTATGCAAGAATAAAGCGACATTGCGAACCATAACTTATGGCTCAGAGCGTTCACATGCCGAAGCAATGAGAGAGTATAATGAATTTCAGGCGTGGAAAAACCAGATAGCAAAAGATAATAAGCCATTATCTGATGCCTTGAGTTACCTTGAGCCTGAAACTGGAGCATATTCTTATCCTAAACTGGAAGAATATCTTAAACCAGTTTTACTTTACAATGGGCCGATTGATCTGGGTTGGAAAAAGCTAGGACGGGCAAAACTCGAAATAACCTCAAATGGTACGGTTCTTGGGTGGTCTATGAAATACTGGTTCTACGATTCCTATAATCCCGAGTCTTTCCCTAAGAATTTTAAAGAAACACCATACCCTAACAGAAAAGAAATTCTAGGCATATTTGAAGCGGGGCTCGGTAAGCCTCACAAGATATTAAAATCAGAATCATTAACTGATTTATACATTTTCTCTTTCGACAAAAGAGAATTGGAATTAAAAATCGATTATCGCGCTGAAAATAAAGTTATTTACGCAGAATTTAAGGAAGGAAAGTCAGAGCAAGAGTTATCTTTGAGGGAAATAATTGAGTTAATCACAACGAGCATGGCTAAAGATTCAGAGGCGGATAAAGAAACTAAAAAGAAAGAGATTGCTGTTTTTGCTAACAAGCACAAAGATTTTGAGCAGGTTCGTCCTATCATGTATGAACTTTCTTTGGATCCTAAGAATGCGAGTCTTTCGTTGCAAGAGTTATATGATTTGGCCAAGAAACGAACAAAAAATAAATAAAAGGACTAAGATGTCCGATAAAGAAATAGGGCAAAAGATGTGCGAGGAACATGATTTGAGATATTTTATTGATGCTCATAAGTACGTCACAGGCGAAGAATTAATTATTGTATCGCGAAGCGAAAAACCGGATTTCATTTGCGAAAGGAATGGACGGCAAATAGGAGTTGAGTTAACCAAAATAATTCGTAACCCCCAAGATGCTTTTTGGGACAGGGTTATTAATAGGCAAGATTATATGAATTGTTCGCACGCTTTAGATTTTGTTTATAAGCTCGTTGCATTAAAAACCAAGAAAAAGAATAAGGGTAATTGGATAGAAACGATCTTAGTGCTCCAATTAATGGACTCTGCTTTATCGGAAATAAAAATTTTGCTAGACAAAAGTCTACAAGGAGATTTCTCCGGAAGTGGGTTTTTTGAAATTTGGCTAGCGGATTACACTGGCTTAGATTCTTATGGGAAGATTGAATTGTTTGGTCTTTATCCCAAAAAATGGTGGGGATACCATCGCCGTAACAATCTACATTATAAACCGTATGGATAAGCCGATGAAAAACAGCAAGATAACCAAAGATGTCCTTTATCAGTTTTTTATCTTGAAGATTCTTGTTGAATCGGGAGGCGAGGCTGAAACGTATAGAGTAATTGATAAGATAAAACGTGATTATGGGAAAATACTAACCGAGGAAGATTTAAAGGCATATGAAAAGAGCAAAGAAGAAAGGTGCTCGAATTATATACGCTTCGCTAGGCAGCATCTAATTGAGGCAGGTTGTCTAAAGAAGGGGTCGCCTCGTGGCTTTTGGGAGATTACAGATCAGGGTAAAAAACAATATGCCGAGTGGTCTGATTTCCTTAAGGCGAATCTCCCACAAAAATAATGATCGACTTGTAAGGAGCTTAAGTGAAAAGGATTATTGGCATTTTGGTCTTATTTTTATTTTTACTTCGTCTGGTATCCGCAGCTTCTTCCGTCAAGGATGACTTTGATATTTTGCGTTTTAAGGAAATGCAAATTTTAGCAATTAACGTTGAAGTAATGTTGCCTTTAGGCTGGTCGGATAATGACAAAAGGTCAATTAAACTAGCTGGGAATCAAGCTATACACGAACTCAATATCTTGAAAAAAGATATTGTAAAGCTGGACGTTTTAAAAGAAGCCGGGCCTTATAAAGATACGCTTCTGGGTCTTATCGATAGATTTGCCAAGCTTTATACTAACCTAGATAAAAAAGGCGAAGATGAAATTAAGCAAGGTTATGATGGAATCCGTAGTTATTCCGAAACCCAATCTAAGTATGTTGGTTCCGTTTACTCTAAGTATATAGAACAGGACGGCGACGGCTTCCCTGATAATTTCGATCCGACAAAAGAAGAGGCAAAATACGTTTCCTCTACAAAAGATGGCATGGCATACCTTAGCGCCATTAATTTTATCAAAGAGCGGAAATTTAAAGAAGCACACGCTGTTTTATTAAAATTAGAGCCGAAGTATAAAAATAGCGCCTTCGGCACATGCGTGTCTTTGCGTATTTCTGACTGCTTAATATGGAATCCGGGTGAATATGGGGATGAATCAACAGGCAAAGAGATTCTTGCTGAAATTGTGAACAAGCAACAATACACCCCTATTCTTTTTGAGGCGTTCAAAAAGTGGCGTTCCGTTACACAGTCGCATGATTATGGCGTATCTAATATGTCTTTAATCCCCAATGATGAATATAATGCTAAGCGTTGGGAACTTATACAGACTATTAAAGGATACTTAAAGAAAAATCCTGATGATGTATGGGCGAAGGCCCAAATTAATCTCCTATTGGCTCTGCCTAACATTGGTAGGGGAGGCGCATTTGGCAATGATAATCTTATTTATTATGCAGAGCTATATTCCGATATTTCAGAAAAAACTAAAGGAGAAAAATAACATGGAAAAATGTATTTTATGCAGTAGCGAGGTTGAACAAAGAGAAATTGACGAGGGTTTATTTTTTGATAAAACCCAACACTCGGAATACAACCTTAATATAATAGCCGCGGGAATGGCAGTATATATTGAAATCCGAGATAGCATGGGTAATTGCAACACTTGGCATATAGATACTGGCGATCCAAAAGACACCTTAAACGATTTAAAAGAAAAAATCGGCAACGCTCTGAAAGA
>JBFMFP010000098.1:0-3756 GCA_040751885.1 Nanobdellota archaeon | reverse complement strand
ATTGTTTATAACAAGAAAAGGCTGCATTCAGGAATTGGCTACCTGCCGCCTGAAGAGTTTGAAAAGGAGGTTTTAAATAAGATAGAGATTTCGTAAACTAAGTGTATCATTTTAGGGGGTCGGTCCAATATTAGGGGGTTTCCGCCTTTTAGTGCTTCGCACATTTAGCCTTTTTCTACGAAAAAGAATTTTATTGGGGGATTTCCTAAGTCCTTCGGATATATAGTCTCACTTCGTGAGAAATTATATTATTCCACCACCGCTCTCAAATTTTCTAAATAACCATACAAAGAAAGCAATTAAACCTATAAGTCCTGCAATACTTCCCGCAAGAAAATAACCGTTTGTTAAGATATTTATTGAACTTTCTGCATTATCCAAAACCTGTTTTGATTGCTCGTTTTGTCCCAATGGACTTTCTCTCAATCCATTTATCAACAATAAAACTGCAATCACTACAAAAACAAAAGCAATTGTTCCTATAATTCCTTTAACGTCTAATAAATTTTCAAGAGGGTTACTCATTTATTCAGAACCTCTGTAATTTTCTTTTGTTTTTTCTGACTCAAAACTTCATTTATTCTTTTTTCAGCAAGTTTAACATATTCCTTATCAATATCATATCCAACAAATCGGCGGTTAGTCATTAATGCCGCAATAGCCGCAGTTCCGCTCCCCATAAATGGATCAAGAACAACATCATTTTCAAAAGTATAAAGTTTGATGCACCTTAATGGGAGTTCAACAGGGAATGGAGCAGGATGTCCGATTTTTCTTGCCGATTCTGCTCCAAACGTCCAGACGCTTTTTGTTAATTCCAAAAACTCATCTCTCGTCATTGTTGCGGGTTGGTCGTCATGGTTTGCTCTTGAAAATGCCTCTTTTGAGAAAACCAAAATGTATTCGTGAATATCTCGCAATACTGGATTTTTGGCAGATAGCCAGCTTCCCCATGCAGTAGAGGGGCTTGCTGATGAAGCCTTATTCCAGATAATCTCTCCTCTCATCAAAAATCCTATTTTTTGCATATCTTGTATGATAAAAGAATGTAATGGAATGTAGGGTTTTCTGCCTAAATTTGCTATGTTTATACAAACCCTTCCGCCAGGCACAAGAACGCGATGCACTTCTTCCCATATTCTTTTAAGAAGCTCTCTATACTCATTCAAAGACATATCTTCGTCATATTCTTTGCCAACATTGTAGGGTGGAGAAGTAACCATTAAATGAACACTATTATCTGGAAGTTCACTCATTTTTTCACTTGACTTGCAAAATACCTTATTTAAGTTTTCATCTTTTATTTTATTCTCTACAAATTGCACATTTTCTTTTTCTGTTGGAAGCCCGGCATATAGGCGACTACCATAAAATTTAGAAGAATCATGGTTCATTCTTCCCGGAGAGCCGAACTTGCTCGTTTCTGTGCCGTTCTTCTTATTTGCCATTTGCTTCCCTCATGATATTTAGGAATTTCTCGCCTTTCTTTTCATAAGTATCTTCTTTGTTTGCTATCTCAATTAATTTTCCTAATTCTTTTTTAGGTCTCATTCCTGCAAAGAACATCATGTCTTCTTTCAATAAAGCTAAAAGCTGAGTCTTGAAATCAGCATAAGAATCAAATCGCATAAATCCCTTTTTCTTCGTGGATTTAACATTCTCCCCCTTGTTGTCTAATGGGGCAGGATTTAATGACCAAAATCCTTGAATAATTCCATAATTTTTGAGATTATCAACTTTTGAATAATAGCTTTTCATTACGGGCGTGTTGCCTAAAACAATTATTGGAATTTTTGCTGATTCTAAAGATGAAATTCTTACAGTTATGCTCTTTCCTATGGCTTTAAGCATACTATCGGAACGCAATAATCCTGGATTCCCCTGATGCGTCTTAAAGTCGCCCAAACAATTTAAAGAAAATTTGGAATTGTTTTTTAGTAGCTCCCAATTCCAAACAACAGACATCTTAACTTCAAAAATCGCAAGTATATTTTCTGGTTTTTGGATAACAGAATCAGTTTTACAAATGGCAACATCAGCAGGTGAACCTTTTGTAAGTTCCAATTCTTCACAAACTACATTCCTGACAGCATAAGCGTTTAATTCTTTGGCAATATCTTTCAGAATTTCTAAAGCCCACTTTTCTGTATATGCTCCGATAAAAGCATTTCTGCTTTGTAAAGTAGTTTTAGCTCCCTTGTAGTTTTTTGGCCAATAAGCATAATACTTTTTGTCTTTTGTTGTATAAAATAATTGTTCAGGTGAAGCGACTTCTAGCGATTTCGTGAAAAAGTCTATTTCCTGCTCTTTATTCCACAACAATTTATCTGCCATTTTTCTTACCTTCTTTTTTAATTTCTTCAACCATAAAATTCTCAAATTGCTTTGATAAAATCCACCCTTTTTTATCACAGATGGTTTTATAATCTTCGTAAGTTTGACTATCAACACTTAATGTAATAGTTCTTTTTCCATTCCCCATTTTAATACCTCTAAATATGCTTATTTATTCATATTTATAAAGCTTGCGCACACTTGTCTAGTGAAATCTTCTTTTTCAAAAAAAGAAGCAAAAACAACGGAAATCCCCCACTCTTCTTTTTTCAGAAAAAATAAGCAAAAAACGGCGGCGGAAACCCCCATTTTTCAATATAGACACGAGGGCATCCAACTTCGGTAAATCGCGATGTTATACGAAATCTCTAATTCTCCTTTTTTCGCTGAAAAAGTACCTTCACATCTTAACGGGCTTGGCTTCGTTTAGTCTGCACAAAAACGAACTCTTGGAAATTGAAACTTCCACTAACAATGACTAAACTGCTTCGTTCCACTTCGCCCAAATTTTTCCTGAAAGTTAAACGGTGGAGTTGGGGGCATCTACTTAATCGCAGAACCCTTCACAATCAAATATGGTGGAACCGGATTTCCTGATACTGGAACTTCTTTTACTCGTTCTAACTTAAACCCAGTTTCCGGCAATAAATTAAGATACATTTCAAGAGGATAATGATAATCAATAAATGACTCTTTGGTAATTTCTGCTCCATCTCTCCGTCTTAAAACAAACTGATAACGTTGTCCTTCTTTAAAATAATCCATCCCCCTACCAAAAATATTCCTAAATGTCGTAAACTCTCTATCACTAAACGCTGGGTGAGTAATACAATAAATCAAAGCACCACCATCAACTAAAACTCTATGAGTTTCCTGAAAGATTTGTTTAACCACCTCTTTTGATGGACACATCATTAAAACAAGATTACTCACAACTGCATCAACACAGCTATCAGGAAGAGGCATTTTTCCACTTTCAATCACTCCAAGTCGTGCCTTATCTCCAACTTTTCTATCTGCTTCTTTAATCATCGCGTCTGAAATATCATAACCATACGTTTCGGCCCCTCTTACGACAAGTTCCTCCAGAAACTTCCCCTCTCCACAACCATAATCCACAATCTTTTTACCATGAACTTCTCCTAACAATTTCAACAATTCCGGATGAAGAATACGTAATTCTGAGTCGTCATACTGGCTATAATAAAGTACATCGTTACCTCCCTATTTTGTATTTGTCATCTCAAAGTGGTTTCTTCTAAAGAGTACTTAAACTTATGTTGTCACATATTGTGATGGGGTGTGGGACAGTAAAGTTGTATTATTCAGTTTTTGAGTAAGATCACATAAACCCTTTTTCCAATATGCTTTTTCTGCGCATCAATCTTTGCGCCATTTCCATAAGGCGTGACTCTTTTCTCA
>JBFMFP010000097.1:0-3780 GCA_040751885.1 Nanobdellota archaeon | reverse complement strand
TTTTTTCTTTGTCCATCGCTGTAAACAAGATGTGCTTTCAAAGAAAACCAGACCTTAACTTCTCGTAAATAGCTCTGCCTCGCTCGCCTTAAGACCATGACGACGACTTTGCTTCATTTTGCTAAAGTATTACGGAAAAAAGAAATCTTTAAATAAAGCAATCATATTTCTCTGCTTATGACCGTGAAAGAGGAGAAGAAAAAACCAGAGAATTTAGATGACTTCCTGGCTTCTCTGGAGAAAGAGCATTCTGCATCGTTAGACAACGCTTTTAAAGCTTACGATGAATTTACAAAGGAGGAAAACCAGCTGCATCTTTATAACAATATTCTCACTCCTGCCCAGGACGCTTTATATAATGCTTTAGTTGCCTCGCTAGACAAGGCCTTTGACAAAAAAGATGAGACTAAATTAGAGAAAGAAGAGCATCACAAGAAGGTTAAAAAAGCAGTATCCAGAGCTCTGCGCGCTTATTTCGGAAAAACCCACCCCCATGTGGTAAAAGCTATGGATGATTTGGGAATGAGTGAGGAGGATCAGTATGAGCATATGGCCAGCCTGTATGATGACCATATTGGAGCTAATCCGCGGAATAAGGAGAATCCGGGGATTCGGGCAATCGTGGAGAGCTTGCTGAGAGGTAAAAAAACAGTAGGCCATGTTAAAAGATTCATCTACGATTCAAAATCAGCAGCCGCGACAGGCGCGTTAAGCGATCTTAATGAGAGGTACAAGCATCATCATTTTGGCAAATACAACAAGACGCAAATTGCTGCCTACCTTAGGCCAAAAATAGAAAAAGAAGGCTTTGAAATAAAAGACAAGTTAGGTTATGCCCAAGCAGAATTAGATAGCCTCCTGGGGCTTAGGAAGAGTGTTGTTGAAAAAGAAGGGCACCCTTACCTAACCAAAAAGAAGGAGAAAAAGTAGTCACTGAAAATAAATTCTTTATGGTTAGATTCTTTATGGTCTTTATGAAATTTTACTTTTAGTTCTTATGGCCTGCCAGATGACTGGTGACGACAAGTATACTTGACCGTCCTATGGTAATTCTTCAGTATTCTGAAGCGATTTAAATTCTCCAGAAAGCTTTATAAGAGCTATAATATTTACCTGTAGATAGGCAAAGAAGGTGAAAAGATGCTTGTATTTGGGTACGATGTCCCTTTAGTAGAAGTTTTATTACTGGTAGGAATTATCGTGTTTATACTTCTGGTCGAAGCACTAATTATCATTATCCTTTTAACCAGCCAGATCAGCCGCACCAAGAAGTTAGGGCAACTTGTGGAAGAGCTTTCCAAGATTCTTCTGGATATCAAAAAGGCAGAAATTGAGGAATTGGATAAGCTAAGGTATAAGAAGTAGTTGAGTCCTACTTAAAAAATGGAAGTCTTCTTTTTCTTCTGGGATTAACCTAAAAGATTAGCCGGCAGAGCACTTTGCCCTTTACGTTGTCTTTCTTCATTCATTGCCATAATAAAACCTTCTCTAGAGGTAATAGACCTATACATCTCTCCAGCTTGGAGTTTGGTAAGGCTGCCAGAGGCTGTTGAAAATGAAAGTGTCCAGCAGCTGCCTGTTAATTCTAGAAGGTACATACGCTGGTTAGGGCAAACACCTGGACGAGCAGCGTCACTCTCCCAAGTCCTTAGTTTTAATGTAGTTCCATCTTCTAATCTTCTTTCTGTAATATAGTCTATGGGCATTTTGATGAATTTAATGTTTTTTTTTGTATTATTTAATGTTTTTTGTATTATTTAATGTTCTTTTTGTATTATTTAATGTTTTCTTGTGTTTTAAGAGTTTGTATCCAATGTGAAAGGTGGGGCATTAAAAGAGTGGTATATTAAAAAAATAAACCTAAGCAGGTGCTTTCTTCTCTTCCTGCGGAGCAATCTCATCAATAATTTTCTGAGGTATTCCGGCTTCAGCCATGGCTTTTCTTGCTTTCCTCGGCTCGGTCTCAAACTGCTTAAGTATGTCTTTAGCTCTGGCTTCAAACTCTGCGCGCCTTCTCTCGATTTCTTCCTGCAACCTTTTCCTTTCTGCTTCCAATTCCTTCTTCTCTTCTGCAGTAAGTTCAGTCTTTTCTAACCTGATTTTATCGTCAAACTGCCCTTTATTCACAGCAGCAAGGGTTTCCTGGGCAGGCATTCCTTCTACAAGGATGCCCATGGACTGGCACGTGCCAATGATTTCTTTGACTTTGGCTTTTAAGTTTACACCAAGAAGGGAATCTTTTTTTGTTTTGGCAATTTTGATGATTTGCTCAATTCTTAAATCAGCGACCTTTTCAGCTAAGGGGTTACCTGCTCCTTTTTCTATACCTGCTTCGCTTTTTATCAAAGCGGCTGCGGGAGGAGTTCCGATTTCTATGGTAAACTGCTTAGTGGCCGGATCAACAACAACTTTTACCGGCACCTGCATGCCTTTTAAGTCGGCCGTGCGCTTGTTGATTTCGGTGATTACTTGACCAATGTTAACGCCGGTTGGACCCAGAGCTGGACCTAACGGAGGCGCGGCTGTAGCTTTTCCTCCTTCAATTAAACTTTCAACAAACAGTTTGGCCATGAAATATCAACCTGTATCTCCTACAATAAAATTATTTATAACTTTCTTTCTTACAACTTTCCTACTTATAACTTTCCTACTTATAACTTTCCTTTACTTCCCTTTGAAAAATGAGAAGTATTTATAAAGGTTGTTCAAGAAAGGGCCATCGAGGAAAAACGCAAAAGTTCAGTTAATGAAAAACAAAACAAAGAGAAATTAAGAAAAAAACAGTTTACAGAAAATTCTTTATTCAAGCATAATTATCAATTATAATTATCAATTTCCATTACCTATTTGTCTATTATCTACTTATCTATTTATTCGGACACCCGCCACACCTGCTCCCGCTTTGCCACCTTCCGCAGCAATAGGATTTGGCCTTCTGGGCAGAATAAGCGGCTCCGGAGCCGGATGAACAATAGCCTGTGCTGGAATGATAATTATTAGAGTAATTCCCTGAATAATTGTCTGAATGAGTTGAATAAGTAACCATTTTTGCTTTTAGAAGAGGAGATTATATAAAACTTTTCTTCATAATTATCTTCCCTTAAAAAAATTCTTCGAAAACTCATTTAAAAAAAAATCTTATCGCAAATTAACAACAGAATAATTCGAACAAATTCAAACAATAAAACTATTCAAATAATATCTTAATATCTAATCTTCACACATTCTTTTCCGATGGCATAACTCGGAGCATTCAAATCCATTAACAAAATAGTCCTTTTTGTAGAGTAACCTTCCTATGATTTCCATCAGCGCCAGCGTATCTTTGTAGTCAATGCTCAGCCGCAACGTTTCATCATCAATCTGTAAGCTTGAGAATGTCCTTCGGCAATATCCAACCTCCTGCTGAAACATCTGCTTGAGATCCTTCATACTATGATGAAACCAGGCATCATTCCCGCTCTTCTTCCAAAAGATCATGCCACAATCCTACGCATACAGTAGCAGCATCTGCGCCAGCCATTACTAAATAACGCGCAACGTTTAACGGGTGAATGAATGCTGGCTCACCATTTTTTCTCGGCGGATAGTACTCATAATACCCTCTTGCACGCTCATAACAGAACTGAATAAGCAATTTTTCATTGTCTAAATACCTGAATTAAGCTAAGATTTTATACACAACAAATTTTCTCGTCGAAAAATCGAAAAGTTTATATATTTGTTGTGTATAACTTATACATAACATGACTTTTATACGGAAAATCAAAAAGAAGAGTG
>JBFMFP010000010.1:0-26282 GCA_040751885.1 Nanobdellota archaeon | reverse complement strand
GGACAAGAAAAGAACAGGGTGGAGGTTTGCTCAAAAAAGAGAAGAAAGAATTGATACCGCTTATGGGCTCACAACTTTGTGGCATAACTTATTTTGGGTAGGAGCGTAGATTTACTGTCCCACAGCCCCTAAATGAGCAATTTGAGCTTAGTACTGTTACTATCCATAACGAAGCTTTAATTTCCAGGGCCAGGCAGGAATTTGCTAAAGAGGCTTTAAACAGGCAGGTAGATAAGCTTTTTTTTATTGATGCAGATATCTCTTTTACTCCTGAAGATTTTTTTAAGGTAGCGCTGCAAGATTTGCCCGTTGTTGCAGGAGCTTATATGAAAAAGTCGCTGATAGAGCCTTCTCTTAATTTTGGAATTTCTGAAGAGATGAGCAGGTTATTTATGGAAAAATTTGCTATCGGTCCAAACAGCCTAGAAGGGTTTGGATTATTGAAAGATGAGTTTTGTAGGAATAATCCTCTTTTACAGGTAAAGTATGCTCCTACTGGTTTTATGTACATTAAAAAAGATGTTTTGGAAACATTGCATAAATATTGTAAGAAGTATTTGTCTGACAGAAGAGCGCCTCATCAGGTTTTCTTTTCCGAGAAAGAAGCTGCGGGGATGCAAGTTGCAGAGATGTTTCCTGTTTCGGTGCAGGAGGGCGTTTTAGAAAGTGAAGATTGGGGTTTCTGCAGGTTATGTGCAGAAAATGAAATTAAAGTTTTTTTGCATACTGAAGTTGTTGTAGAGCATCACGGCTTGATATGTTTCCACCCCCGGCATTTTTGTGAAGGATAAATTGTTAATTTCAATCCTACACTAGTTCAATTAAAACCCCACCCCAATTTGGCTTTGTTTCCAGAATCAAGCCCAAATTATAAACTTTTTGCCGATTTGTCCGTTCTCCAAAACATCCTCCGTACTCATCCTTCCTCCATACAACATTTCTTATATTTTATACCCGAGCCGCAGGGACAGGGCTCACTCCGGCCAATCTTCTGGCGCTTAATTTCAATGCCCAATTGCTCACCCATCTCTTTCACCATCTGAGGCAAATCCCCGGCATTTCTCAGCGTAACAGAATCATAATTATGGCTGTTTAATAAATCAATCATTTTCATAAACAGCTCCTGTGCTTTTTCCCGATACTCTTCCATTCCATAGTACTCTACCCGATAAGCATAGATTTCAACCAGATTGATATAATTAGCAATCAGCGACTTATCCAGCTCCATTGATTTCTTAAATAACCCAATTGCTTCTTCATAATTGTTTCTTTTCCGAGCATCATTAGCGGCCCTCAAATACAGCTCAGCATTCTCCGGCTCTTCTTTTATTCTGTTTAAGATATAGTCGTGAGCCTTTTTGAAAAGCATCTTTTTATTCTCAATCATTATTTTTTCTCCGACCGGCAAAATACCGCCCTCTTTCCCTATCATAATCATCATTTGCTTTCCGACTAATTCCTGTTTACCCGCATCACTCAGTTCAATCTCATGGCTAAAGCAATGCTTACACATGATTTCCTGCTCAAAAACAAAAGTATCATCAACATCCCAAATCATTCCTGTCTTCAGATTCTGCCGCTCACCACACTTATTGCACTTAAAGCTAACCTCAAAATTATCATCAGCTTCGTTAGCTCTCTCCAAGAATTCTTCTTTATCAAAATTTGTCCTGTCAGGATGAAAGACTTTTTCAACATCTTCCATCATGTCCGGAAATTCTTCTTCCATTAATTTCATTTCTTCCTGTAATTTTTTCTCATACTCTTCCGGATTTTTCAGCTTTTCTATTGTCTCTTCAACCTCCCGCTTTTCTTCTTCAGCCAAATGCCCCATTTCATTCAGCTTTTCCATCAGCGGAAGTATTTCCGGGCTTTCCTGGTGATCAAAATCAAGCATAAAAGGAATTAAATCAAACCAATTGTCATATTTTTTATAATCCGCAATATAATCATTTAATATTCCAAGCATAAAATCACATGCTTCTTTATCTTTGATTTCCGCCAGAGCTCCTAGGAGATAAGTGTACTGCTTTTGCTCGCTAAAATCTTTCTTCAACTCCTGAATCAGAACAGGAATCGCCGGCTTGCCAATAGAAGTAAGCGCTTTCATCGCATCCTCGCCAGCTTCCCAATAATCGCTGTCATCAGTTCGTCGGATAAACTCAATTAGAGGCATTATTGATTTCTCGCTCTTAACCTGCTGCAAAATTTCCAAAGCTATCTCACAGCTCCAGCTTTCCTCGTATTCCAATAATGAATGCAGCTGCTCTACACTTGCTTCTCCCAGAGCCAGAAGTTTTTCCATTACAGGCTGCATTTCCTCATGCACTTTTTCACGGGTTAGCCGATAACCTTTTGGATTATCAAACTTTTGCAGTTCGGTGATTAACTCATTTATTTCTTCTTTCATCTTGTCCCCTTCATATTGCAGGAAGCATCCCACTCTGGAGCGACGTTACTTCGCGAAAGCGAAAGGTGCGCGGCAGGCATTTCATCCAGACTGGCCCTGCTCTTCCCTCCGGGATTGCTTCTCTCTGCATACATTCATAAACCCAAATCCTGACGAATTCAGCTCTCCAAAGCCACTATCTAAGCTAAATTCCAGTATTTTTCTTTGGAGATTATTAAGATTATTGAACTGGAATTCCCATAACGTCCCTATGGTTGGAATTTCAATCCCCTCCTCAATACGGTGGACACAGACCTCTTTGTTAAATTTAAACTCTTCAAAGAGAAAAATATCAGAAATCTTTTTGCCATAGTACGAATGGTACTTTTTCAGTAAATTCTCATTTAGCTGCTTGAGAAAAGCGTTAAAATCATCTGTTGCCCGCCAGTATTCAAACGGGCGTTCACTTTGAATATCATAATCTTTATATTTCTCTCTAGGTATTCTCAACACGATAGGTGTCCCGGCAATTAATTTCACTCTTTGCCCGATTTTTGGCTTTAAGCTTTTCACGCTTTCAATCTTAAACTGCATTTCTCCGATCTCAACCGGCTTTCCGGAATCTTTATATCTTTCAATTTTTCCCCGCAGCCAGTCAATCCAATCGGTATCCGGGCAAGAAACTATAAAAGCTCTCTTTTCTCCGGATTGCATGTCTTTTGCCGGAAAGATGTTGGAAAAAGAAAAGAATTTGCAGCTTTCTAATTCGTGCCTATTAAATAATTTTGAATCTTTCTGTAAGCCATATAAAAACCCTCTTAGTTTATGGTAATATTTCAAATCATAAGCACACTGTTTCAACGATGTTAATTCAATCAGCAACCTCATTTTATAGCTCCTGTTTTTTTAACATTTAAAATCTATTCCTCTTCATCCATTCCTTGCATCCAACCCATTTACATTCTTTTTTATCACACTCTTTGTCATTATCTTCTCTTCTCGTATCTCCTTTGTCAACAAACTCTTCAAATATCTTCCAGGCTTTCTTTCCGGAGTTTCTTCGCAGGAACATTTTTACAAAGGATTTATTGGCGGGAGGCAGCTCTTTCTTCTCCATAAATTCCCACGGATGCAGATAAAACAGGTATTGCTGTGGAAATAGTTTTGAAATGGGGTGGAACAGCTTTAAATAAGACAAACCGGAATTGATAGACGGATACACAAAATTAGGAATTGGAAATTCAAGGAGCCCGGCATTCATGAATGGTCTTTTAGGTAAATTCAAATGGCAATAACGGCCGGGGAAGAAAGTTGCCAGCGAAGAGTCATATTGATAATTGTATTTTTTTAGCAGCTGGAAATGGTTTTGTGTAATAATTGCTCTCGGTGCTCTAAAGCCTAAGCAGTTAATCCCGTATTCTTTTAATTTTTCTTTGGACGTTTTTATTTCAAATTCAGCATTTCTGTTATTTAGCTCAGCATTTCTGTTGTTCAGCCGGGGATGAGTATGTGAATGGGAAGAGATTTCATGCTTTTTGGCGATTTCTTTAATTTCAGATTCGTATTTTTCCAGCAGGGATGTAACTGTAAAAAAAGTTGCTTTTATCTTGTGGCTGTCAAAAAAATCAAGCAATTTTGGCACAACTATTTCCATGCTTTGGCATTGTGCAGAGCGTAAGTCCGGCTCCAAGTCCACCGTCATTATTTTTAAGTTCATTTTATAAGTAATCTACATATAATAATTTACATATAATTTTGTAGCTTGATTTCACTATTTTTAGGAATTTTTTCACAGTCTATAAACATTCTTTGCCATAATTCAAAATTAATCAAAGTAAAAAGCTGCTTCCCATAAATGAGTTTTGATTTCTCATAGTCTTCCCATGTTTTTTTTAGGTATCCATA
Source organism: Nanobdellota archaeon (assembly GCA_040751885.1). Lineage (GTDB taxonomy): Archaea > Nanobdellota > Nanobdellia > Woesearchaeales > GW2011-AR9 > JBFMFP01. Next base: position 21,988 of record JBFMFP010000010.1, on the reverse strand, counting down.
ATTAAAGTATCCTCTTTCTTTGACGTTTGCAGGGGTAAATAATTCTTCTGCCAGCGGCTTTAATTCTTCTTTGAGCCAGTTGTCCAAAGGCATGAAAAAGGCATGTTTTTTTGTGGAAGTATCGGGCAGCACTTTTTTCAGGGCTTCGCGGAGGATGAATTTGGTTGTGCTCTTCTTTAATTTCCATTGTGCAGGCAAAGTCATGGAGTATTCTACTAAGCGGTAATCCAGGAAAGGGGTGCGTCCTTCAAGAGAATGGGCCATGGTCATGCGGTCATTGATGTAAAGAATGTAATTTGGCAGCCATTCTTTCAAATCAGCATAAAGCATCTGATTTAAGAGGGGTTTTCTCTGCGGTGAAAATTGAGGAATCTTTTCCGCGAGGGTTTTTAATTTTTCCGTGAAGAGCAGTTTTTTGTCTTTCTGGCTGATGATGGAAGTTAGTTCTTGGTAAGAAGCAGATGCTCCAGACTTGTTTTTAAAGAAATCCACGAGTTTTTCTTTGCCTTTCTCGCCCAAAGAAGAGGGATAATCAAAAAACTGGTCCAGGATTTTTAAAGGGGTAATTTTAGTAAGATTTGCTTTAAGCAGGGAAGGAATTAGCCTGATTTTCTGGGCTGTTAAAAAAGATTTATATTGTACATATCCGCCAAAAATCTCGTCTGCCCCTTCTCCGGCCAGAACAACTTTGACTTTCCGTGAAGCTAGCTGGGAGAGTTTGTAGTTGGGAATAATAACCGGGTCGCCGTGGGGCTGGTCAAAATGCCAGAGAATTTTGGGCAGAAGAGGAGCAATTGGTTCATTAATGACAATTTCCTGATGGTCTGTCCGGAAGTGCTCTGCCGTCTGACGGGCTTGTTTTAACTCGTCTACTACCGAATTGTAATCAAAGCCGACGGAGAATGTTTTTACTGGTTCGCTGCTGATCTTGCTGGCCAAAGATGTAATCGCTGCGGAATCAATTCCTCCGGAGAGATAAATGCCTACGGGTACGTCAGCAATCAAGCGGCGGCGTACTGAATCGCTCAATAACTCTAAAACTTTATTTTTTGCTTTTTCCAGGCTGGTTTTCCTGATTTGCGGCCGGGGAATGTCCCAATATCTCTTTATTTTAATTTGCTTGTCTTTTAGGGTTAAGGTGTGGCCAGGCAATAATTTTTTAATGCCCTGAAAGAGCGTTTCTTCTCCGGGAAGATAACGTGATTTTAAGTATTCTCTGGCGCTGAGTGGATTAATCTGGCGCGGGATATCGGTCAGCAGGAGAGCTTTTATTTCCGAAGCAAAGATGAATTTTTTTCCATTCCAGTAATAGTAGAGTGGTTTAACGCCTAAGCGGTCACGGGCGAGAAATAGTTTTTTTTCTTTTATATCGTAAATGCAGAAAGCAAACATCCCGTTTAGTTTTTCTACGACTTTTTCTCCCCATTGCTCGTAGCCATGAAGGATAACTTCCGTATCTGTATTGGAAATGAAACGGTGACGTTCTTTTTCCAATTCCATTCTCAGCTCTTTAAAGTTGTAAGTCTCCCCGTTATAGATGATTAAAATGTCTTTTTTTTCATTGTACATGGGCTGGTTGCCTGCTTCCGAGAGGTCAATAATGCTCAGCCTTCTCTGTCCCAGGGAAATATCTTTGTCTGTATAAATCCCGCCACGGTCGGGCCCGCGGTGGTAAAGAATTTGGTTCATTGCCCTGATAAGTTCCTGCTCATACCAGTTAAATCCGCAAATTCCGCACATTTTGGGTAAATCTTTTTAGATAATGTTTTGTAATGTTTATTTAATGTTGTGTTTATTTAATGTTGTGTTTATTTAATGTTAATAGTTTCTTTTTAATATTAATAGCTTCCTAAGAGAATTCTTTCTTTTTTATTCTGTAAATAATCTCTTCCTGCAATTTTCTGTTCCGGTCTAACATGTCAGCAATTAAGCCTAATACAATTAGCAGCATGCCTACAATGATCAGGAAGATGTTAATGTAAACGACAACAAGATAAGGGTCGTAATGTGAGGTGAAAAGCCAGCGGATAAATAAGATAATGCTGCTGGCACTGCCCGTTCCCAGGAGGAATAGTCCTGTCAATCCAAAAAATTTTAACGGCTCATAATCACGGATGCTCCTGAGAATAATTAACGATGCTTTTAATCCATAGGAAATAACATTCTTGACCACTCTGGACTTCCCCTGTCTTTGCCCGACGACCTTACAAGGAATTTCTATTATCCGGAAGCCCTTTTTAATCAGGTCTATAAACACTTCCTGAGTGTAGGTGTATTTGCCAAAGAGAGTGAGGTTAAGGGCGGCTTCTCTGGAATAGGCACGGAAGCCGCATTGAGTATCGTAGTAATTTCTGTTTAAAAGCATATTAAGGAGCTTAGCAAAAATTTTATTGCCGATTAATTTTAACCTGGGCATCTCCGGAATTAGTTGCGGGTTTTTGAATCGGGAGCAGGTGACCATGTCGGCTTTGTTGTCAACGATGGGCGGGATTAATTTTGGGATGTCACCGGGGTTAAACTGCCCGTCAGCATCTATGTTGACGATGATATCTGCGCCCATTTTCAGGGCTTCATTTATTCCGTCTTTGAATGTGATGCCCAAGCCCCTATTGGTCTTATGCGAGATTATTCTGTCGGCTCCGGCGGCGAGAGCATTTTCCACGGTCCGGTCATTAGAGCCATCGTCTATTACCAGAACTTTTACTTCCCCGGCACAGTTTCGGGGTATTTTCCTGATGACATTGCCGATAGTTTTTTCTTCGTTATAGGCAGGAAGCATTACTACCAGCTTAAGTTTCAGTGCTTGTTTTTCAGCTGCTTGTTTTTTCATGGTACATTTTCAAGGTACGTTTAGCACATTTACGACGTTAAAAATGATTAAATGATAAAAGCTAAAAAGACGCAGATTATTTGCAGCAGGTGCAGGGAATAAACTACTTTTCTCTCCGTTGCTTTGATGTTTAATTTGTTAAGTATTTTCACCATCAGGTTTTCCAGACCATAAATCTTGTCATAACGGGGAATTAAAGTGCCGTCTTCTTTAACCTGAGCAAAACTTTCTTTTTTGAATCTGCCCCGTAACTTGAGGAAGAATTCAATGATGTAGGGAATGAATAAAATAATAAATGTTTTTTCTATGTTGGCGACGATGGCCATTGCTGCTGCCAGGCTGCCGACAGCGTAAGTTAACGTGTCTCCGGGAAATATTTTTGCCGGGTAACGGTTGAACAGCCAGAAAGCCAACAGGGCAAAGACCATACATAAAGCAATTACTGTCAGCCATGGTGAGCCGGTGATGTAGCTGAAGTAGGCCAGCGTGCTTAAAATTATGATTCCCTGCCCGGCTTCCAGGCCATTATAGCCGGCAAGCATATTAAATCCATTTGTACCTACAAGAATGAATGCAGGAATTATTAGCAGGGGATAAACCATGCCTAAGTCCATCTTTCCCAGGAAGGGAAGGTGCATTATTCTTGTTCCTGCATTTACAGCCATGATTGGAGCTGCAACCAGGAGTGTTAGCAGGGGTTTTTGCCATTGTTTAAGCCCTATTTTCCAGCCGAGGATGTCATCTATGATTCCGATTACACCTGCCAGCAAGACGGCTGTAAGAATAGCTAAAGTGGAGGTGATGTTCGTATTGGCATTAAAGAGGAATATTCTCATGGCAATATAGCTCATTACACCGACAATAAATCCAAAGAGGACCGTAACACCCCCCATTTCTGCTACAATTCTCTGGTCAGTTTTATGAATGTCTTTTCCCGTCAGTTCTGCTTTAAGAGCTCTTTTTATCCAGAAGGGCACAATAAGCCAGGTAAGCATAAAAATACCCATAAATAAGAACAAAATCTGGCTATTTTCCATGTTTTTAAGCTAGTTTAAGTGTTTTTTAATCTTATCTTTTTAATCTTAGATTGTTGTTTAGTTTATGATTGTCGTTTAGTTTATGATTGTCGTTTAGTTTATGATTGTCGTTTAGTTTATTTTTCAGAAAATAGTGATTTATAAAGCTAATGGAGTAATATTTCAGGAATGTTTCAAGAAGGAGTTTCAGAAGAAGAATACTAGTAGGGGAACATAAGTAGAGGATATAAGTAGGGGAACATAAGTAGAGGAATATGGGTAGAAGAGAAGCGTTACCTTTTAATATTACCTTCTTCTTGCACTTTAAAATGCCTGCCTGTGAGATGTGTGGAAAGGAAGCAAAACTCATTGCTGCTGAAATAGAAAATGTAGAGATGAAGGTATGCTCCGGCTGTGTCAAATTCGGAAGGGTTAAGAGGAGCAGTTCTCCGTCCCGTTTTCAAAATTTTAAAGCAAAAGCGCAACTGCCCGAGCTTCCGCAGGTAAAAATAGTTTCCAATTATGCTGCTCTGCTCCGCTCAGCCCGGGAAAGAAAAGGTATGACCCAGGAAGATTTTGCCAAGTATATCAATGAAAAAGAAAGCCTGGTGCAGAAATGGGAATCAGGCCATTTAAAGCCTAATGTTAATACAGCAAAAAAGCTGGAAAGCTTTTTAGGGATTACTTTAGTTACCAAAGATGAAGAAATTTCTTCTCCCGCTGAAACGCACAGGAAAGCAGAAGGGTTTACAATCGGGGATTTTATTAAAGTCAAGAAGAAATAGGTTAGCTTCTCACCAGTTTCTTTTTACTTTCTCTCAGTTGACTGCAGTGAGCATTCTCCAGGCAGTTCCGCGTCCATGTCTGCGAATTCTGCACAGATGATTTCTTTCAGCTCTTCTACGCTTTTGTGCCCCTGCAGGACTTTGTTTTCAATGACCGTGGTGGGGAACTTTTCAATTTTGTAGGAGGTCAGCAGAATATTAATCATGGGCTCCTGTCTGAATGTTGAGTCCAGAGAGAAAATGAGCAGGCGGCTGCCGAATAGCTTCTTTAAGTAATCTAGAATAATTCCCTGTGTTTCTTCTTTGTTTTCGTCATAAAAATAGATTATTTTAATGTTGTTGCGCGGGCATTTTTTGTCAATTTCCCGGGAGACCTGCAGAAACTGTATTTCGGTCAGAAAATAGTCCTGCAGCAGCAGATTGAAGTCCCCCTGATTAAAGAAGGATTTCCTTTCGTATTCTATCACTTCAGCCATTTTTTTGTTTAATTCGTCAATATCAGCTTCAAGAACTTTGTTCAGGGCTTTGCAGTCGGCCTGCCCGGATTCAATGTATTTTTGCTGCAGTTGCAGGCTGCGGAGGTTAATTCTCTCGGCGATGATAACTTGATTGGAATGGCTCAGGCGGATATTTTCCAGCATAATTCCAAGGAGTATCCCTCCGGCGAAGATTATCAGGGTAAGCATGAAAGCAAGGAGGTATTTTTTTGTGCTTATTTTCCGTTCCATTTTTTACCAGAAATTTTTCTTTTTCTTTACAAGCATATATGCTATGTAAACCCAGACGGTAGTAAGGAATAGTGAGTAAATAAATATGTAAGTTACCAGCGAAAGCCAGGTTCGGCCATAATTGGTTATTTTTTCACGGACTATTTTAAACGAGTAAATCATCACGAAGAAACTTATTGCGAAAAGTGTAGAGGCTATTACTATTTTAAACAGCGGAAGGTTGAGGAAGTTAAATGAAAAAGTGTAACCTTTTATCAATGTGATAATGTCAAAGTTCACGTCTTTAAGGGAGATGAAAGTTTGCAGCATTTTTTTTCCAAACGAGTGCATCAGGGCAGCCGTCAGGATAATTGAAACGGCTCCGGAAGCAACTATTGTCGGCATTCTGATTATGCCAAAGTCACCATATTTTTTGTTGAAGATGAGCTTTTTGTAATTAATGGTGTTGTCCACGGCCCCTTTATACCATCTAACTCTCTGCCTGAACAGCGCCTTCCAGGTTGTAGGCGATACAGTTTCTACGGTGGTGTCAAAAGTGTGCAGGATTTTATAGTTGTGCTTTTGCAGGCGGATAGCTATCTCCAAATCTTCAGTGATGGTCTTTTCATCGTAACCGCCTAATTTCCTGATAACTTCGGCCCTGTATACGCTGAACGGCCCGGGAGTTACATGGATGCAGTTTAATTTTGCGTTTAAATACCTGTAAAACATATTGATGATGTATTCGCACCACTGCACTTTTTGCAGCACGCTGTCCGGTTTTTTTACTTTAAGAAGGGGGCATACAGCTCCTACTTCTTCGTCTGCAAAAAGAGGCAGCATTATTTTCAGGGCATTTGGCGAGACGAAAGAGTCAGCGTCCAGGCAGGCAAAAAATTCCCCTTTTATTCCTGCCAAGCCCACATTCATCGCTTTTCCTTTACCCTGATTTTTCTGGCTGATTAAGGTGATGTTTCTGTGGGGATTGTTTTTAATGAACTGTTCCACGATAGCTTTGGTGTTGTCTGTAGATCCGTCATTGACGACAATAATTTCCAGCCTGCCGGGGGGATATTCTAACCCTGTGACTGAAGCAAGAGTTCTCTCTATGGATTCCTCCTCATTGTAAGCCGGAACGATTACTGAAAAAAGAGGATAACTCTCTATTTTTTTCACTTTTTTTTCTTCTTTTTCTTCATTTGAAAAGAGAACCAGCAGCCAGAAGATTGATAAAAACAAGAGCAAGAAATAGGTGCTGATAAGAACAATGTCAAGGAATGTTACAATCATATTTACCCACTTTTTTTTCTGTTTTTCTTTTGCGTGTTTGTTTATCTATTTCCTGTTTAATTTTTATTTTTTTGTTGTATCTGTTATAATTATTCACTTTTTGCCAATTCGCCTGCCGATTTGCTTTCTGGCTCTTTTTCAAATGTCCAGACTTCTGCACTGCCTGAGGAATGAATTAATTTAAACCTTTCGTTTTTAAGCAGGAAGAGAAATCCCTGCTCTTTGGGAAGGGTTTTTTTCATCGTTTCAGTAACATAAATTATGCTTACGTTATTTTCTTCCAGCAGCGGGAAAAGTTCCTGTATGTACAGCGAAGAAAAGATGGAATTGGTGAGGTTGAGGTTTTCTTTGTAATCCTTGCTGTTCAAATAATGAATGGGTTCTCTTGCGGAGAAGTATTTGATATAATAACTGTATTCCGAATCAGACAGCACTACCAGATTTTCAGGAGTATTCTCTTTGACCCAGGTTAATGCTTCCTGATCATTGCTTAATGGAGAATATTCAGCAGTCCTGTCCAAATAAGCAACTGCAGAAAAGATTATTCCCAAGAAGAGAAGGAAGAAAGTAATATTTTTCAGTGAAATGATTGTCCATTTGTTTTCAAACAGCTTTACAAAGCCGGCGGCGGCAAAGAAAGCAACCATTATAGAGAAGAAGATAATTGTGTTTGTGTTAAAGAAATATGGCGGGATAACGGCTAAGAGCATTATGTAAGCAAAGATGTTTTTCCTTTTCCAGAAAAGCAGCAGACCGATTATAGCCAGGATGATTAAGAAAAGGCTCACCCCGCTTAGACCGCCCATGTCAGAAACAAGGTCAGGTATTGTTTTCTGGACGTGAAAGGGGCCTTCTATGAACGGGATTTTGAGGAAGAAACAGTTAAATATTGCCAGCGCAATTGTGCAGCTGATGATTAGTGGGAGCAGCATTTTTCCTTTTGCTGTTCTTTTTCCAGCTACTGAGCCGTTATGCACTGACTTTTTGGGAGATGTTTTTGAAGAAATTTTAGAAGTTTTGGATGAGAAATAATATCCCGTCAGCAGTACCAAAAGCAGGATTGCACTGTAAGTGTCAAAAAAAGTTGCTGCAATAAAAGGGGCTAAGCTTAGAGCTTGGGCAGTTTTGCTCTCTTGCATTAGCAGCGTGAATCCCAGCAGGGTTAGAAAGATAAAGAATGAGTATCCAGACAGTGAAATAAAACTGAAAATAAAAGCCGGAGACAGAATCAAGAAGAGCACAAAAAAGAAAACTACTTTTTCCTGCAGGAGCAGTTTTTTTGCCAGCCAGAGCCAAAGGATTATCGATAAGAATACAATGACAAAAGGCAGAAAGAAGAGCAGCCAGTCAGGAGCTCTTGAAATAATGTTTGTTAAAGGGTTATACAGCGGGCTGAGTTTTGCCAGATAGTAATAGCTTTCTCCTCCAGTCAATAGGGGTTTGTTGTTGATAGTGCTGTTTATTATGTGCACGAGAAAAATCAAAGTAAGCAGCGAAAGGAGGTATTTTTTTTGGTGCTTGAGCAGATGCAGGAAATATTTGTTTTGGTCAATCAGGTCCTGATTATCCGTCCCGGCCTGACTATCCGTCTTAGTTGAGCTTGTTTTTTGTTCTGCCACTTTATCTCCTACCTTATCTTCACTTTTTTATCTCTTTAAATTATAATTTTCACTTTTTTGTTCCTTTAGATTATAATTATTTGATTATACTTCTTTTAATTTCTTATCCTCTCTGATCCTATTTACGCATGTTTTAACATCTTATGTTTTAACATCTTATTTACGCACTTTTTAACGTGCATTTTACTTCGTAGATGTCTGCTTTTTGGTTATAGATTTTGCGGAAGCATTTGCTGGTGAGGTAATTGAATTTTTCAAGACCATATTTCTCTTTTGCTGACGGGGTTAAGACCAGATATTTGATGTTATATTTATCGGTTAAGCCTAAAGCCTGGGTTTGGAAAGGAGTTGTGTATAGGGATTTGACGTCTTTAAAGCGCTCTTCTACGTCTTCAACAAGCCGGAATTGGTCGTCCATGACATTTTTTCTTTTGCTGTAGTAAGTTACGAGGTGGCCTTCTTCGAGAGTAGAGAGGATGACTGAATTAGGGACACTGTTTTCGCTGAGCCAGGCAAAGGCAGCGATTTCTTCCTCTTTGGGCATGTCCTGATTAAGGGCCGTATTTACTGCGGGGAGAGCAGTAGAGAATAACAGTAATATTATTGTTATGGGAACAACAAGTTTTTTTAAGCGGGAGAATTTTGTCTTCCGCACATACAAATCCAGCTCATGGTAGAATGAGGCGAAGAGGATGGCCAGAACTAGCCCAAAGAAAGCCAGCGCCTGCTGGTATTTAATCAGCCTGAGCCAGGTGAGCAGGAACGTTGAAATTACCAGGCTGATGAGCAGGAAGGATTTTTGGTTTTTGTGGCGGAATAGGGATTTGTAAGTTACGTAAATTCCGGCCAGAAAGGGGATGATGCTTACTGTAACCAGGGCTTTGGCTATGGAGAATTGCGGGAAGTATTCAGAGAAAATAGCCGAAGGCACGTTCTGCCAGGCAAAGGAAATTCCCCTGAGGATAAGCGATTTCTTGAAGAAGAGAAACTGCACCCAAAGGTAGAAAAATATGGAAAAGATGATTATTTCCAGTTCTCCGCGGTATACTTTTTTGCCTTCAATTATTGAGAGAAGGATGTAGATGATGAAGCCGATAATGACTAAAAAGGCCAGCGAACTGGTCACAGAAATCAGCAGAAAAGAGGCCAGGTAAAGGTAAATATATTTTCTTTTTTTAAAATATTCTTTAAGCGATTCTCCGCTTTTATCCCTGGCCATCTCCTTACGAATGTTGATGAAAGCATAAATGGTGATGAAAGTTAGAGGCAGGAACAACGCATCTATAGAGAAGGAATTAGTGTAAAAAATGATGGGCATGAATCCGGTGATTAAAGCTGAAAAGAGGGCGGCAGTTTCATTGTCAGTAATCTTCTTGCTGATGAGATAAACTATAATGGTGATGGAAGCCAGCAGCACGTTGGGAAGAATCTTGGCAACTAAAGTTAAAGGCAGGAAGAAGCTGAACAAGGCCATAAGATAGTGGAAGAAAGGCAGGAAATAAATCTCCCGGCCACCGTAAGAAAGGTCATCCTGGAAGACGGGCAGCCCTGTTGTTGCGATCTGCTCTACCTGCCGCAGGTGGAAATAGGAGTCGTAAGTAAATCCGGGCATAAGGAAGGCAAGGATCAGCCTTACGACCAGCGTAACTATAAAAATAGCTGAAAGCAGGATGATTCTGGTCTTTTTATCCATTTTTACTTCATAATTTTTAAGACTTCATAACTTTTAAGTATTCTTTCTCATCATTTTTAGTTCAATTTCTCTACGATACTTCCCATTTCCCTGTTTTCGGCCCGCCAATGCGCTTCAACATACTTTTTTTCTTGAGAGTCTTTAAGTGGTAACGTACTCCTTCCTTGCTTAAGCCAATTCTCTGGGCGATTTCATCTGCAGTAATGAGGGGATTTTCTTTAATAAGAGAGACTATTTTCTCTTCATTCTTAGTGGTAGTCTTAGTGGTAGTCTTAGTGGTGGTCTTAGTGGTAGTCTTAGTGGTGGTCTTAGTGGTAGTCTTAGTGGTGGTCTTGATAGGGAAGATAATCTTGTAATAATCAAAATCTCCTTCAATTTCCGGTTTTATCTTATAATGGGATTCCCATCCAGAAAGCATTTTATGGAAGCCGGAACCTATGCCCTCAGCTAAATTGACATACCGAAATACTTTAGCAATAATGGGGTTTCTGGGAAGGGAAAAATCCTCTTTCAAAATAAACTCAACCTTCTTTGGCAAAGCGCCGGGATTAAAGAACTCCAGTCTATCTGTAAATACCCTTATACGCGGTGTCGACTGGCTAAAATAATCTGTATGGATTAAAAGATTAACTAGCGCTTCCCTAACTGCTTGGATATGAGCAGGATCATCATTTCTAAAGCCACCCCGTACCGAGAAAGGAACGTCTATCTTCTTAGTTAATTGTTCATAGATATCAAAAAATGCTTTAAATAAATTATACTCGCAAGTTACTCTAAAACTATAACGCGTTGGTGCTTCTTCGTAAGAAGTTCCGGCAATCTCTAAATACTCAACTTTAAATTGTGGTATAGCTGCTAGGATAGCATCAGCTTTTCCAAAGACCAGTAACCCACCAGAGGTTGCTTTCCTGTCAAACAAAACATTCAATTTTTGGAGAAATTCGTCATCGGATAAAGTGAGGTGGCGATGACCAGGGTTAACGTTGGCAAAATAAGTACGATACTTGGCAATCGTTTCTGCATCTAAATCGGTGAACCGATATTTTGTTACTTCTTTGTCTTTCTCATCAAATGAAGCATTGCGAAAAAACGCATCCACCTCTTCAGGAGTAGCCCGCTGGTCTCCACTCGCAGTTCTGATAAATGTATTTTTAATCGAATTAAAATAGACAGGCTTATCACGAGGAGACTTTTTAGGAACGTAAAAAGCAAGAATCGTTTTGTCCCCTAAAAAATATTTCTTACAAGTTAATTCTATTTTTTTGTTAAATTTTCCGCTTCTTAGTGCGGTGGTGAAGTCTTGTTCAATTTTTTCTGGATTCTTAACGCCTAAAAGTTCGTAAGCGCTTGCTTTTTTCTTCACTCCGAAAACAATCCAGCCACCTGCGGTATTAGAAAAAGCGCTGACCGTCTCAAAAGCATTTTTAGGAACTTCTGACTGGGCTTCTTTAACTTCAAAATCTTCCCATTCAATATCTCCTAACTTGGCAATAAGTTCTTTTTTATCCATTTTTAGTCGGGAATGCCCTTTGGTTTTATAGTGAGCATGCTAGATATATTGCATGATATTGTTGTGCGATAAGCGAACTATATACAAAAGCATATTTGGTTATTAAATGCTTTCGGTATATAAAGCCTGCTTTGGAGAAAATGTTAAGAGCAAACTAAAGATTGTTTAGGCAGTTAATTTTCAATCAACATAATCTATTTTATAACATATTCGCATTTTCAATCAACATAATCTATTTTATAATATATTCTCAGGTTTATGATATATTCTCAAGTATAACCTTCCTTATAAATTAGGAATAAAATAAGCTTAAAAATCCCCAAAAAACACCCTTCCATCAAAATGAGCAAAATCTCTACCGGCGCAAATTTCCTGGACCGCTTTCTCTCCGGCGGCTATGATGCAGACGTTATTACTACTATTTATGGCCCTTCCGGGGTGGGAAAAACCAACTTTTGCCTTTTAGCAGCGGTTAATATCGCCGGCTGCGGGAAAAAGGTCATTTTTGTAGATACGGAAGGGGGCATTGCCGTAGAAAGGATTAAGCAGATAAGCAGAAATTATAAAGAAATCCTGGAGAGAATAATTTTCTTCAACCCAGTGAATTTTGTTGAGCAAAAAGAGGCTTTTGAAAGGATTAAGGAAGCAGCTAACGAGCACATCGGGCTTATTGTAGTTGATTCCATTTCCATGCTTTACCGTCTGGAATTAGGAAAAAGTGAAGAAGTTTATGACGTTAACTCTTCCCTGGGAAAGCAAATAGCTTATTTGGTGGAAATTGCCCGCAGGAAGCACATTCCCGTTATTATGACTAATCAGGTTTATGCCGATTTTGACCATCGCGATGAAGTGAGAATGGTTGGCGGGGATTTACTGAAATACGGCTCAAAATGCCTGCTGGAATTAAAAAAAGGCGAAGAATACCGGGAAGCTATTCTCAGAAAGCACCGCTGCCTGCCGGAAGGGAAAAAAGTGAGGTTCAAAATAGTGCAGGAAGGGGTGGAAGAGGTTAAATAGGCAAAAACATTTATAAATAACTCCGTAAAAAAGAACAATAAAGCCAACATTTCCTTTGACGAAAGGAAGTATTGCTGCGTGAGGCAACAAAAATCGCAGAGAACTGCGTTCTCACAATTTTTGGGTATGCTTCGTTTCGTTCAGTATATGAAAAATATCGCAGACAAGAGTTGCCGATTCTTGTTTGCTAATCATAACTTTTGCATGTTGGATAAACTTTTGCATGTTAGATAAAAATAATAAAAAATAACAAGGAGGCCCAGCTAGGAATTTGTGGGGCTGAGCAAGCGCAGTTTGCGAATGCCGCACTTCGCTCCCAGTTGGCGAAAGAACTGTGAGTGAGCAACAGGAAGGTTTGCTGATTGAATCCAATGAATATCTAAAAAGCGGTATTCACATAGGAACTAAATTCAAAACTAAGTATATGGAGAATTTTATATACAAGACCAGGCCGGACGGGTTAAGCGTTCTTAACCTCAAGAAAATAGATGAGCGGATAAGAGTGGCAGCTAATTTTATTGCCCAGTATGAGCCGGAAGACATCCTTATCGTCAGCAGAAGGGAAAACGGCTGGAAGGCGTTAAAGAAATTGCATGAACTTACCGGTATAAATGTTATCTCCGGGAGATATCCGCCGGGAATTTTGACTAATACCAATTTAGACACGTATACAGAGCCGAAAATAGTCTTTGTCTGTGACCCCTGGACGGACAAGAATGTGGTTGACGATGCCAAGAAAAGAGGCATCCCGGTTATTGCCCTTTGTGACACTAACAACCAGTCTAATGATGTTGATTTGGTGGTTCCATGCAACAACAAAGGCAAAAAATCGGTAGGCATTTTGTTTTACCTGGTTACACGTGAGTTCATGCTTAAGAAAGGCTTGTTGCACGAAGGCGAAGAAATGCCGGCGAAACTGGATGATTTCATGGAAGAATAATTATCTGTTTTTCTCTATTTTTTTCTTTTCTTGTTCAAAGTTTCGACTAGAAACTACTTTGACAAATTGATCTTCAAAAAATAATCCTCTAATTAATAATACTTATATATAAGTAAATTTAGCTTAAATTAAAAAAAGAGCTGGTTCACTTATAAAAATGGCAAGGCAATTATTTGGAACAGATGGCATCAGAGGGAAAGCTAATACTTATCCCATGACTACAGAGATGGCTTTAAAGTTAGGACAGGCTGCTGGCATAGTCTTTAATAACGGAAGAAGAAAGAGCAAAATAATCATCGGAAAAGACACGAGATTAAGCGGTTATATGCTGGAATTTGCTTTAGCAGCGGGCTTGTTGTCCGTCGGGGCAGAGGTTTATTTTGTTGGTCCCATGCCTACTCCGGCTATTTCTCATATTACCCGCTCTTTTGCTGCTGATGCTGGCGTCGTCATTTCTGCGTCGCATAACCCTTACCAGGACAACGGAATCAAATTTTTTGACAGCGAAGGGTTTAAGCTTGCGGATGAAGTTGAAGAGAAAATTGAGCAGCTGACCAATTCAGAGATTACAACACATAACATCAGCGGAGATATGATCGGCAAGGCTCACCGCATCGGCGATGCCCGGGGGAGGTATGTTGAATTTGCAAAAAGCTCAATTGACAATGTCAGTCTGAGAGGATTTAGGATTATTTTGGATTGTGCCAATGGAGCTGCTTATCATATCACCAAATATATCTTAAGCGAGCTGGGTGCAGAGGTCATTTTGCGCAACTGCCTTCCCGATGGAAAAAACATCAATGAAAAGTGCGGAGCTTTGTATCCTGAGCTGCTGCGCAATGAAGTGATTAACAGAAGAGCTGATTTAGCCATCGCTTTGGACGGGGATGCAGACCGGGTGATCATGCTTGATGAAAAAGGCAGCGTCGTAGATGGCGATAAGATGATGACTATTGCTGCGTTGGATTTCCTTAGGGAAGGCCGGCTTAAAAAGGATACATTAGTGGTTACTCATTACAGCAATCTTGGCCTGGTGAAAGCGGTGGAAGATGCCGGCGGGAAAGTTGTCAGGGTAAAGACCGGGGATAGGTATGTTCTTGAAGAGATGAGAAAAAGAGGGTATAATTTAGGCGGCGAGCAGAGCGGGCATATAATTTTCCTAGACCATTCTACAACCGGCGATGGCACAATCTCTTCTCTGCAGATGTTAAGAATCATGAAAAAAACAGGAAAGAAACTGTCTGAATTATGCTCATTAATGCAGCCGTTTCCGCAGGTGCAGGTGAACGTCCCGGTAAGGGAAAAGAAAGAGCTGAATGAATTGAACTCTGTAACCGAGAAGATCAAAGAAGTGGAAGACAGCCTTGGGCAGTTAGGCCGGGTTTTAGTGCGTTATTCGGGCACGGAAAATTTATTAAGGGTAATGGTTGAAGGAAGCGATGAAAGGACTATTCAGGATTATGCTGAAGAGATTGCAGAGAAAGTCCGTAAGGAAATAGGTGTTTAGTCATCGGCAGGCGGCAAGGCCGGAATTATGGTGCGTGAGGCTGATTGATTTACATGAAATTAAGGAACAGAAAGCTCTCGTCGTGAACGTCAAGTTGCAGCGAAGGTGGAAGCAAGCTTTCTGCCGAGCGCACGGCCTGCCGCCTGCCGGATGCCGATAGGTAAACAGAATCGTTTTAAAAGGTGTTTAAATGAAAGCGGTCATTTTAGCAGCAGGCAAGTCTACCCGAATGTATCCTCTTACGCTGACTAAGCCCAAACATCTTCTTAAGGTTGCTGGTAAGACTATTCTTGAGCATAATCTTGATGCGCTTAAAGGGTTAGTGGACGAAGCAATAATTGTTGTTGGATATAAAAAAGAGATGATTATTGGTTTTTTAGGAAAGAGCTTAGAAAAGAGCTATAATGGCATTAAGATTACTTACGTAGAGCAGAAGGAGCAGCTGGGAACAGGGCATGCTTTGTTGCAAGCGAAATCCTTGCTCACGGGAAGATTTGTTTTTATGAATGGTGATGATATCTATGCAAAAAAGGATATAGAAAGCTGTCTGAAACATAAGTATTGCCTGCTGGTTAAAGAAGTGACTGACTACGAAAAGTGGGGAATAGTAACTGTCAGCGGAAGCAAAGTAACCGGCGTTATTGAAAAGCCGGGCAAGTTTGTGGGCAATTTGGCTAATACTCAGCTGTTTGTTTTAGACCAGAAAATCTTTGAGCTTAACTTAAAAAAGTCCAAACGCGGAGAGTATGAAGTTACCGACTATTTGACCTGGCTGGCGGGCAAAGAAACAGTCAATTTTGAAGCAGTTAAAGAGTACTGGCTGCCGATAGGTTATCCCTGGCACATTCTTGACGCTAATGAATTTTTGTTGTCCAAGCTGAAGAAAAGCGAGATTAAAGGCGAAGTCAGCAGGCAGGCGACCATTGCCGGGAATGTCGTTGTCGGCGAGGGAAGCAAAATCCTTCCCGGAGTTTATATTGAAGGCAACGTCATCTTTGGAAAGAACTGCAAGATCGGGCCTAATTGTTACATCCGCGGCAGCACTTTGCTCGGGGACAACTGCCGTGTCGGACAGTCTGTAGAGATTAAAAACAGCATCATAGGCGATAATTCCAAAGTCCCGCATCTGAGTTATGTAGGCGATTCAGTTATCGGAGAAAATGTTAATTTTGCCGCCGGCACTATTGTTGCCAATCTGCGGCATGACCAAGCGGGCATTAAAACGATGGTTAACGGGAAATTGGTTGATACCGGGCGAAAGAAGTTTGGCACAGTTGTCGGCGATAATGTTCACACGGGAATAAACACGAGCATTTATCCGGGAAGGAAGTTGTGGCCAAATACAGCTACTATTCCGGGAGAAGTTGTGAAAATTGATAAGATTAAATGAAAGATGAATTCTAAACAGCAAATAGTAGCCAATACTGCTAGCTATGTAAAAGAAACACTGTCCGGAGAAAGCACAGGGCATGACTGGCATCATATTGAAAGAGTAAGGAAGCTGGCTTTACGCATAGGCAGAGAAGAGAGAGCTGATTTGTTTATTGTGGAGTTAGGAGCTCTTCTTCACGATATTGCCGACTGGAAATTTTATGGCGATTCTTCCGTCGGAGCTGAAAAAGCCAGGGCGTTTTTGCAGGCACAGCAGGTTGAAGCAGAAGTAATTGATAAAGTTTGTTATATGGTTGAAAATATCTCTTTTAAAGGGGGAACTGGCAGCAAGCGGATGCACATTTTGGAAGGAAAAATAGTACAGGATGCTGACCGACTGGATGCGATGGGCGCTATCGGCGTAGCCAGATGTTTTGCTTTTGGCGGTTACAAAGGCAGGGAGCTTTATAATCCGGACATTCCCCCCATGCATCATAAATCTTTTGACGAATATAAAAAGTATGTAGGAACTTCTTTAAACCATTTTGATGAAAAGCTGCTTCTTCTTTTGGAGCTGATGAACACCGAGGCTGGAAGAAGAATAGCTCAGGGAAGGCATGATTATTTAGTCCAGTTTAAAGAAAGATTTCTTAAAGAATGGGAAGGAGAGATGTAGTTAATTAAAAAAAGAGATGGCCCTCTTGTGTTTTTACTTTTTAGGGTCTTTTTGAAATTGAGGTAAATATCTATATTTTAGAATCTCCAAAAGTTGTTGAGCTGAAGTCCTGCCAAGACCTTCTACAGATTGATAGATAAGGCCTATTATCAAATGTTCTGCGTCGTTTGGTAAGAATCTTGCATTAATTGTTTTTTGTGGTTTTTGCCTTTCAGCTTCACTTTGACGTGAGAAAACTAAATCTCCGTTATGAGCAATATATGCACCATAGCTACCTCCTCTGAGTGTAGCTTCCCAGAAATTAGTCTCTTGGTCAGTTTCATTTGCTTCATTTAAATGCGGTATTGGAGAATCGTATCCTATAAAAAATAACCGGGGATCTTGGTCAAATCCACCGAAATGCTCTGCACAAGTTCCACCCCTTTGACCTAAAGAATGACCCCATTCAGTGAGTTGTCTTGCGTTATCTTTTTGATATTCTACCTTTATGCCTTGTTGTTCAATATATTTCATAACAGCAACTAACATTGTTCCTTCAGTTGAATGATATGCAGCTATTGTATGTCTGTCAGCATCAGTTTCTGGTCTCATTTCAATAGCATTACCAAAGGGGTCAGTAGTAGGATATGGTGCTATGTCTGTTTGATAAACTCTCAAATCAGCATCCATACTTCCTGTAACCTCTGTCACAATTTCAGAACCATCAGGTCTTTTTCTTGGTTTTTCAAGAGCTGCTGGATATAATAAATAGCAATCCCTCATTCTACTTTGTGATAAATACCACTTTATAAAATTTGCTTTCAAAGAGGGTTTCGTTCAAAATTGCATTTAACATTGATTAACTAAAGTTAAGTACACTTACCCCTACAAATACTCCTTCGCTTTCTCAATCAAGGGCAGCACAGCTTCTACTTCCGCTTTGCTCATGCGCCCTAGTTTTGCAAAAATGTACTCCCCGTTAGCACTTTTGTTTTCCCTGCTTATCTGCAGCTTAGGCGTTCCTTTGTTGTAAGAGAATACTGCCACTGTTATTTTGCTGCGCTCAAAATCAACAGATTCAGAAAACAATTCTTCATCCAAACTTTTGTCAAATTGTGCCATAAATATAACCTCCTGAATTATATAACTTCCTTAATCAATTGTATGGCCTAATTAATTGTATAACTCTCTTAATTGTATAACCTCCCTAATTAAATATCTGAATTGTTAAATATCTAAATTAACTACTTCTTTAGCGTGCTTTTCAATGAATTCCCTTCTTGGCTCTACTTCATCGCCCATTAAGATAGTAAATATCTGGTCAGCCAAAATCGCATCTTCAATAGTAACCTTCTTAAGGCTTCTTACTGAAGAGTCCATTGTCGTCTCCCATAACTGTTGCGGGTTCATTTCACCAAGGCCTTTATAGCGCTGGATGACAACATTCTCTTTTAGTGCAGCGGCTTTTTTGTTTTTCTCTGCATCCGTATAGGCATATTCTATGTGCTTTCCTTTCTGCAATTTGTATAAGGGAGGTATGGCTATGTAAATGTGCCCCTGCTCCACCAGCGGCTTCATGTAGCGATAGAAAAAGGTCAGCAGCAAAGTCATTATATGTGAGCCGTCTACGTCTGCATCCGTCATGATGATAACTTTGTCGTACCTTAATTTGCTGATATTGAATTCGTCTCCTACACCGGTACCTAAAGCAGTAATCATGGCGATAATCTCTTTGTTCTCCATGATTTTATGCAGCCGGGCTTTTTCCACGTTGAGTATTTTTCCCCTTAAAGGAAGGATAGCCTGGAATTCCCTGTTCCGGCCCTGCTTGGCACTATTGTGAACAAAAATTCCTGATGCTAAAGCGAAATTGTTGGTTCCAGGAACTTCTATATCATAAACGCCAATTTTATTTTGTAAATAGGTAATAGATTTTATTTTATGGTTATAATTTGCTATGGCAGTTTCCAGTGCAGTTTCATCATTACTAAAAAATCGGCCGACAAATGTATTAAAAGAGAGAATATTTTTGTTCTTTTTTTCTTTTCTTATTCTTTCAAATTCATCTTTATCAATCTTTGCTTTATTTTCATAAATTTCACGCAGAACTTTAATTGTGCTTTCATAATAAGTTTTATTGTAAGCAATTTTTCTTTTATTTCTGAATTCGGGAGTCCATTGTTGTTTAGTTTTTTCCTTTCTCCAAGATAATAATCCTTCGTTATTCCATTGGGCTTTAGCTTTTAGGGATAATTGTTGCTTAATTTTTGGGTTATTTTCGAAAAATTCTGTTACTTTCAATGCCTGCTTTTCTCTGTTTTCTTTTTTAGACCAATATTCTTTCTGTGCTGAATTTAACATTTTCAAACTTTGTTTTCTATAGCTTGGATTAGAATCATAATAATTTAAAAATTTTTCAACCATATATTGTTTATATTCTTCATTTTCCCATTGTTTCTTGGCTCTTTTGCTTAACTCATCGCGCATAGTAATCATTTTTCGCCTGATTTTTTCTTTGAATTCTGGCGTTTGACGCAATTGGTGCAGTTTTTCCTGAACTTCTGCGGTGTGTAAATTTTTTTCAGCAAGAAGAGAATGTAAAGCCAAGTGCTCTTCTTTTGTTAGCCTTAGAAGGTTGTTAGGGTTGTTGTTTAATTTGTTGAAATCTTTATGGTGACGATGTGCTCCTTCTGTTTCTTCATAAACTCCTCTCTTGAGATTATATTCATCAGCCAAAAGATGTGTAAAAATCCATCTATTTTCTAAAGGAGAATAAACCAATTCGTAACCTTCTACTGTTATTCTTTTTCCTTTACGAGATAGTTGGCGATATAAAGGCATTAACGAATCTCCCGTTTTGAGCTCTGCTGCAGGTTTGTAAGTTCCATCTCTAAGCATAAATAAGTGATCAGGGGTGCAAACAATTTCCTCGTTGTTGTCAAGCACGACTTTTATTACAGAAGAGTTAATTTTTGTTTTTCTGGGGTTGATTATTTTTTGAATGCCCATTTTGCCATTGTCTAATATAGTATAACAGAAATGTTCTTTCCCTTGTTTGTTTTCTTCAATAAGTTCCAAAAAAGAAATGTTTCGCCTTTCAGTGAGAGCTATTTTTGTATCTCCGGAAAAACAGCCCCCGGCGCTGTCCCCCTCCACAAGGTACAACTCACATTTTAACGGATCTCTTTCGCTGCAGTCGGCAAGTTTCCCGGGCAGGCCTGCACCGTCTAATGCCCCCTTCCTTCTGGTTAGTTCCCTTGCTTTCCTAGCCGCTTCCCTGGCCCGGGCGGCATCAAGGCTTTTCCCGACAATGATTTTAATCGTTTGCGGGTTTTCTTCAAAATAAGTATTCAGCTCATCGTTGGCTATAGAGTTAACTATCCCAAACACTTCGCTGTTGCCCAGCTTTGTTTTTGTCTGCCCCTCAAACAAAGGCTCAGGGACTTTTACTG
This sequence comes from Nanobdellota archaeon, assembly GCA_040751885.1. Taxonomy (GTDB): domain Archaea; phylum Nanobdellota; class Nanobdellia; order Woesearchaeales; family GW2011-AR9; genus JBFMFP01. The sequence goes on along the minus strand of JBFMFP010000010.1, from coordinate 1,596 downwards.
ATAAGACCACGGTTAATCCTTCTTTGACATCTTCCCCGCTTAGTTTCATGGCTTCCTTCCCGCCGGAAATTCTTTTGACAAAATTGTTAAGAACCCTGGTTAAGGCAGTTTTAAATCCGGAAAGGTGCGTTCCTCCCTCAATAGTGTTAATATTGTTGACAAAAGAAAACTCGTTTTCCTGGTATCCGGAATTGTAACGCAGAGCTGCTTCTACAGAGACGTTGTCCCTTGTTTTGTTAATACTAATAACTTCATGAAGAGGATTTTTGTTTTTGTCTATAAACTGTACAAATTCCTTCAGCCCGCCTTCGTACTTAAATTGCTCGGTTTTTCCTTCCGCTCTTTCATCAGTCAGCTGGATTTCAATGCCTTTGTTTAAAAAAGCAAGCTCCCTCAGCCTTCTGGCGAGGATGTCATAGTGATAGTTCCTCTCAGGAAAAACTTCCCCATCCGGGAGAAAATGAATAATTGTGCCCGTTTGCTCGCTTTTGCCTATTACCTGTAATTCAGTTGTCGGCTGGCCACGGCAGTATTTCTGAAAGTGGGTTTTTCCTTCCCTTTTAACACTGACTTCCAGCAGCTCAGAAAGAGCGTTTACTACTGATAAGCCAACTCCATGCAATCCTCCGGCCACTTTGTAGGATTCCTTGTCAAATTTGCCCCCGGCATGAAGCTTTGTTAAAGCCACCTGCACTGCTGGGATGCCTAATTTAGGGTGGATGTCTACGGGAATGCCTCTGCCGTTATCTTCTACAGTGATGGAATTATCTGGATGCACTATGACTATGATTTTGTTGCAGAATCCGGCCATAGCTTCATCTATGGAGTTATCTACTATCTCCCAGACGAGGTGATGGAGCCCCCTGATCGCCGTATCTCCGATATACATTCCCGGCCGTCTCCTGACTGCATCTAAGCCTTCTAAAACCTGGATTTGGGCAGCTCCGTATTCCTGCTTTTTTGGCTCTGGTTTCTTTGCCTGTGTTTGTTCGGAATTTTGCCCCTTCTGCTGAACATTCTGCTGAAGCAGCTCACTCTGCTCCGGCAAGAGTGCAGTAGTTTGTTCTGGATTATGCTCCGGGTTTTGCTCCTGATTTTGCTCTGAATTAGCTTCCATTTTTGGGTTAAAATAAGTGCTGTTTTGCCTTGTTTTTAATGGCTTTTTTAATAAATTTCTTTTTGTCTTTGCTTATAAAGCATGAAATACTTTTAAGCTAGAGAAAATTATTTTTCAATTTTCTCGTTACCGACGATAAATTATACTTTTTAAGAGTGTTTTGCGCTTTATAAAAGTATCGGTTTTTGGAGTTATTACCGCTCTAGAGTAATAAAAAGGCAATTATAAAGAAGTAACGCTTTTTAGGCTATATCATGTTTCATCCGTAACTAAGTTTTGGTTTCAGGTGAAACTATAATGCCGGAAAATTTGTACTCTTCACTAACCGGATGGATTTAAGTCCAAGAGATATCCTAAAACTCTATCATGACAAAGACAAAATTAAAAAGAATTTTCAATTTCTTAAAGCCAATGCTTTTACCAATAGGAAAATTGTATTAGGACCTATGTTACATTCCAAAGACAATAGAATAGAAAGC
>JBFMFP010000001.1:0-61258 GCA_040751885.1 Nanobdellota archaeon | reverse complement strand
ATTGTTCCAGTTGCAGTTTAATTCCAGGGGATTAGATTCACAATAAGTTTCATTAGTGTAACTGTACTCATAACAGGAAGGTTTGTAGCAATAGCCCCCTTCCCATTTACAGTTAGCCGCGGTACAGGAAGCACTATCTGTGTAATCCCAACAGCCGGATTCATAGCAATAATTATACTGGGAATTCCATTTGCAGGCATTGCCGCTATAGCCAACACTTCCCGAAGCGGTGCAGGTCGCGGAAGAAGTGTAGTCCCAGCAGCTTTTCGGCTCGCACATTCCCCACCAGCAGCCAGTTACATTCTCACAGGTAGCTTCCGTTTGCTTGCTCCAGCAATTTTTTTCCGGCGGGCCTTGGCAAGGATACCAATAACTGGCTTCACTATAAGTCCCTCTCCAGGTACACTGAAGGTTAAAGGGATTGCTTTCACAGCTGCTTTCGGTAGCCGTGGTATTGGAGAGGGAATAACAATCAACTTCCTGGCACCAGCCCGTGGTTTGCGTAGCACTCCAGGAGCAATTTTTCCCCACAAAAGAAGTAGAAGAAGCATTTCCTCCCTGAGTACAGGTATCTGAACTGAACAAATTGTAACATCCCTTCTGCTCACACCAGCTGCCCCAGGGATCAGAATGCCACTTGCAGTCGGAAGCAGCATCACACGTTGCCTGCGTGGTTATAGACGGACAGTTCGTTGCCGCAGCAAGACCTGCAAAAACAAGCATTAAGAATAAACTTATAACAAAATAGAAAAACAACTTCTTCTTTATATTTACCGTGACCCTCACCTTCTTTTTGATATTAAAAAATAATAAAAAATAAAAAAGATTTTTTTACTCCTTTCTTCCTTATTCTTCCTTACTTCTCTTCTTTATTTCTTTCTCTTGAAGTAATAAAGCACTCCTGCAACTAAGATTATCAAAGCTACCAAAGGAACCAGCCAGACCAACTTGCTGGTCTTCTTAGCTCCTGTAGTTGAAACAGTTGAAACTTCTCCAGCTGCGGCTTCTGCTCCTGCTGCAACTCCTGCTTCTCCTGCCACTTCACCGGCAGCAGCTTCTTCTGTTGGTGTTGCTTCAGCTGCTGGAGCTGCTACTCCGCCTTTCACGCCAATGACAAAGTAGCTGAATCCAGCCGTCTTAGCCGAGTAATGGACGTAAGTTCCGTCATCCTCCCCTACTGTAGTTGGCAACTCTTCCCAAGCATTATTGTCGTACCTGAACAGGGCTATACTTTCCTTAGTTACACCTTTCTCACTCAGCCAAGTTTTGGCAACTTTAAAGTTAATTGTCGCTGTATCTTTCAAAGCCTTCTCTATGTTGCTTTCAGTTATCTTAATGGTTTTGTAAGACGTTCCTGAGTAAGAACCTACTGAAGACGGAAGAGCATCTTCTTTCTCAACTTTCAGCCAGGCACCATAAGTAGTTGCATCAACAGTAAAGCTTACTTCTGTTACCCCTATTTCTCCATTGGTTACTCCCACTGTGGCAGTTTCTCCTGCATTAATGGAAGCCCAGGTTTCCTGCGTAAACTCCCCTGTTGCCCCACTGGAAACTCCTCCGCCTGCTCCGCCAGTTCCGCTGCCGCCTGAAGATGCAGTGGTAGTAAATATAGTTGAGCCAGAGCCTTCATTAGCAGCATTATCCTGACACTTTACATAATAAGTGTAGCCTGTCGCTGAAGACAAGCTTACTAAAGAAGTACTATGGGAAGTGCTCCCAGTAGTTCCAAACTCCGTCATCGAGCTGTATCCCACATTGCTTGAAGAATACCTGCAAGTTGCAGTTTCCGAAGTCGTTGCCGTTAAAGTTGCGGTTGTTTCCGCTACGCTGGAAGAGCTGGCGGTCACCGAAGTAGTAACATTATCTATGTTTAGCTGGTATCTCCCTGTTTCTATCTGGATTATGGTTCCGTTATAAGTACAATTGACAGTCCAGTTGATTGCCACTCCGTTTGGACTGGCTGTACTATCTAATATTGTATTGTTGTTTCGTATAGTCATTGGCGTGTTGTTTAAGGCTGTAGAATTAACTCCGCTTTTTAAGTAAACCCCACTATGATTTGTTATAAACAATTCACAAGTAACATTATTCTCGCTTGTTGTGTTGACAAACCCGCTCACAAAGTTAAAAGTAAACGAGATGTTATCTGCCCTTGTTTCGCTGGTCCAGCTGTTATTCAGGGGCGTAGAAACGTTTATCGGCCTGACCACATCCAAGTAAAAGAGGTTTGCGTTGCCTGTTCCTGAAGTAGCTAAATTGCTTCCTAGATCAGTGCAGTTAACATACCAAGTATAGGTTCCATAATCTAAAGCTGTGCTATTTGTAAATTCCGTTTGGGTATTATTCCTCACCGAGCTGTTTACTCCCCGGCTGACTCCATTCATAAACAATTCACAGGAAGCATTGGGCGAAGTATTATCGGTAAAATTATAATACAAAGTTGGTGTTGTGTCCGTTGCCCAAGTCCAGTTGTTATGGTTCTGGCCTTTTTCCAGATTCACCGTTGGAGCCGTGGTATCTACATAAATTGTCCAAGTATCTGAAGTTATAATCGTGCTATTATAGGTACAATTGATAAACCAGCCTTTGGTTCCATCAGTAATCGTTTGGTTGTTTCTAATGGTTGTAGCGGTCGCATTTAAGACTGTGGTATTTACCCCGCTGGCATTATAACCGCCGCTGGCATTCTGTATAAACAATTCGCAAGAGATATTCCCTTGGTCCCTTGTTGTATTGATTAACCCGGAAGTAAAGTTGAAGGTAAAGGCAGTTCCATCAATTGTATTATTAGTCGATCCCGTTGCTCCGATAAAGGTTGTGTTAGCAGGAGCAGTTAAGGTTGGTCTTTCGACAATATCAAGTGTATAATTAACTCTTGACCTATTGTGGTTGCCTCCCAAATCAGTACAATTAACACCCCACGTATATACCCCTAGGCTTAAAGCACTGCTCGGGGTCAAAGTTGTTACTGTATTATTTCTTGCGCTGACATTAGTTGCTAAGACTCCCCGGGCCGTATCATTCACAATTACGCTACAGGAAGCATTAGGTGAAGTCAGATCTACAAAGTTAAAGACAAAATCTGGGGTGGTGTCTGTTGTCCAAGTTATATGCCCGGGAGTGGATATGTTCACTGCTGCGGTCACCGTATCCACATAAACCCTGATATAAAAAGAGTTATTTAAATTGCCGGCAGTGTCGTTAACCCCCACGGCTAAATAATTTTCCCCTTCTGTTAACTCAGTCTGGTTCCAGGTAAAGTTAAAACGACCACCATCATCAACCACATCCTTATCCAAAACCCGGTTAGATCGGGCGAAACCAGCCGTCGTATAATTGCTTAAATTAACATAATGCACTGCAGTCAGCTCAGTATCATTCGTAATTGTTACATTAAACAGGAAGGCTTTATTACTTCCAATAAAAGAGCCATTAGCGGCAAAAACCAGTCCTCCGCTAAGATCACTGGGTGTATCACCTAAGATTACTGTCGGAGCCGTTCTGTCTATCACAATAAATTGAGAAGCATCGCCTTTGAAAGCAGACAAGTTTGTTAAAGTAACCCCGTCAGAAGTGTTTTTTGCATACATAGAAATGTTATATACTCCTTCGGGAAGTGCACCTGCTGCGTCCCGCAAACCTTGGCCTACTGTCGGAGTAGCCGTATTTATAGTAACGTTAAATGTCTGGTTAACATTAAGATCAGAATCATTTACGGTGACATTATAAACCCAGCTCAAAGAACCATTAATAAAACTCGCGTTTACATAGCTGAAGTTACCTTCCGTTGGCGTTCCTCTCCCCGCCGCCGTGATGTTAAGCAAAAAACTGGCGCTGATATTTTGGCGGCCTATCGGCGAAATTAATTGTGTATTGCTAACATCAAAATCTATCGTTGATGCCAAAACCATCCAGGCAAATATTGCCAAAATACCTACTATAAACAACATAGAAAATAATCTTTTACATCTCTTATTATCCATCTTCCACCAACCTCTTTTTCGTAATTTTTAATAGGATTAAATTACTTATGTCAGGGTAAAACTGAAGAGGTATTTAAATGTTTTGTTTTCTGGAAGATAGTTCTGGTTTTGAAATCATAAGCTCTTAGACAAAATTCTGCATAACTTAAAAAGAATATAAAAAGAATAATTTATAATATTCTCTTCAATCACCGGACTAATGCCCCGTCCTTAACCCCTACCACAGAAACAGCTTCTACAGGCGAGACCAACTTCTTCTCTTCATAAAAAACATTCCCGCTACGCACTTCCATCTTCAGCTTCGTAAATTCTTCAAAAGTTATTTCCGCATGCGAATTTTCCAGACCTTCAAAATGCACTTCTTCTCCGACGTCAGTTTTACCTGCGTTAAGCAAAGCTACTCTTGCGCCGTCATCCGCTGCTAAAATCATCGCTTCACTGATTTCTCCTCTTAATTTAGCCGGCTTGAGATTTGCACAGAAAACCACTTTCAGTCCAACAAGCTGCTCTTTGGAGAAATACTTTTTCAGTCCGGCAACGACCTGCTTAATACCTGCTTTACCTACTTTTGCGCCAGAATCAACATTCCCAAAATCAACTTTCATAACATAGAGCGTATCTGCATGGGGATGCTCTTTCACTTCTTTAATCTGCCCAACAACTAGCCTCAAAGGGAACTTATTTCCTGCAGGCATCTTTTCAATTTTCTCCGCCAGGAAATCTATCTTGTTTACTTTTCCTTTCCAGGCAAACGTTATCCTATCCCAGCTTAACTCATTCCCAATGCTTAACTCATTCCCAATTACTCTTTTCCTTACTCCTTTTACTCTTTTCTTTACTCCTTTCCCTGAAAGATTATCTGAAAGAGCACCATATACTTTCCTGCTGAACTCCGGAAGGATGGGATTAACTACAATAGCCAAATTTCTGGCCAGATTGACACAGTAAGCAACTGCTCTTTTGGACTGCTCAGCTTCTTTATTCTTCCATGCTTCCGCTTTCTGGAAATAAGCATTACCTAAATCAGCTATATGTAAAATGTCTTTAACCGCGGACTTAAAATCCTGCTTTTGATAGCTCTCTTTGATTTTTTCTATTGAAGCCTGCACTTCCCTGGTGACTGCTGCAGTTTCTTTAACATCTTTCTCTTCGGCATTCTCTTTGGCACTCCCTTTGGCTTTCTCTTTGGCAAACCTTTCCCGTTTTCCATCAAACCCTTCCACTTTCCCATAATTAACGTGAGCAAAAGTCAGCACGCGGTAGCAGAAATTGCCTAAATTGCCGACAAGGACATTATTGTTCACAGCTTTAAAATCCTCAAAATTAATGTCTATATCCACAACTCTCCTGTCTAAATGAGTAGCGTAATAAAAACGCAGCGATTCCGCAGGATAAAGCTTAAGGAAATCCTTGGCCGTAAAAAAAGTCCCCCGCGATTTGCTCATCTTCTCCCCATTTACAGTAACAAAGCCATGGACAGTCAACGTCGGCAGGGGAATCTTCATCGCCATGAGCATCGCCGGCCAGAACAGGAAATGAAAATAAGATATGTCTTTACCGATGAAATGCTGGACTTTCCCCTTTTTCCAGTAATCTTCCCAAGAGCATTTTTTAGTCCTGCTGCAATTGCTACAATAATTCTTGGTTGAAGAGATGTAACCTATGGGCGCATCCATCCAGACGTAAAAATACTTTTTCTCCCCGCATTCTTTCTCGCTGCCGGGAATCTCAAACCCAAAATAAGGCTTGTCTCTGGAGATACACCAGTCTTCCAGCCCTTTATCCAGCCACTCTTTAAGCCAATTCTTAACTTCAGGCTGTAAGTTGGACTTCTTTGAATTGATCCATTTTTTAAGTTTTGAAGCGAAGGAGCCTAATTTAAAGAAATAATGCTCGCTCTCTTTAACCACCGGCGTTTGGCCACAGATGGAGCATTTTGGATTAAGCAAATCCGTCCCTTTTAATGCCGAGCCGCAGCCTTCACAGACGTCTCCGTACTGGTCTGCTTCCCCGCAGAGGTGGCACGTTCCCCTTACATATCTGTCGGGAAGGGATCTCTGGCAGTTATTGCAGTAAATAACCTCAATCTTCTTCTTATAAATTAATTTTTGTTTCTTCAGCCCGGCAAAAAAATATTCTGACAATTCCCTGTTTTCCGGAGAATGAGTCTTATAATAGTTGTCAAAACGGATAAAATAGCGGGCAAAATCCTTCTGGTGCTCCTTCCAGAACTGCAGGGCAAATTCCTCCGGCTCTTTTCCGGCTTTATGGGCATTAACTTCTACAGGGGTGCCATGCATGTCTGAAGCACAGATATACAAAGCGTCCTTTCCGACAGATTTTAAAAAACGGACATAAATATCTGTCTGGATGTATTCCAGAAGATGGCCGATGTGAATATCGCCATTGGCATAAGGCAGGGCTGCAGTGACAACTATTTTGCCGTGTTGCTTTATTCTATCAAATTGTTTTCTGCCAGGTTGTTTTTTGCCTTGCTGTCTTTTATTAGGCTGTTTTACTTTGAACTTTTTTTTCTTCTTCATTTCACGCTTCAATTTCTTTTTTTAATTCATTAAGATATTCATTATAATATTTTTCAAAAGTGTTAAATTCTTTTATTTCCTTCATGCATTGTTCAAACAAAAACCGGTAATTGAGGTAATAAAGTACTTTGCCGCCTATGATTTCTTTTTTAACAATCAAAGGCAAATCCTGAAAAATTTGCAGGTCTGCTTTATTCGGAAGTTCACCCAAAGCTTTCATACGGAATTGAAAACGCTCTTCCTCATTTCCTTCATAATACACCGCTATATCAATATCAGAAAGTGGAGTATCTCTTAATTCAGCTTTGCTGCCGTACAAGAAGATAAACTTTATTTTTTGATGCTTATTTAGCTGTTTATCCAGCTTAAGTAGTTTTTCTTTAACTTTTCTTAAGTCTAAATCTTTCTCCCTATTTTTCAGGTTCATACAGACCAGATAGGACTAAAGTTATATAAACATTTCTGCTATAAATGTTTCCGTTGTTTTCTCCAGAAACTTTTAAATAAAATCCTCCCAAAAACAGCTTATGATTAATTTTTTAAAAAAACTGTCTGCTAAATTATTCGCTGAGCAAAAGCCCGCTTTAGTTGAACTCCTCCCAAAAGACATGAAACAATGGCTAAACGAACAGGCGACCCGCTTAAATTCTAGCAGCTTTATCCTTGAATACTTCCGGCAGATTGAAGAATTAAACTTCCAAATGGAAGAAAAAGCATCACAGCTGAAAGAAGCAGAAATGTCCAAAGAGCACCGCAACGTCCAGGAGAGAATAAAGAATATAGTTATAGGGCATAAGGATCATTATGCTGCAGAAATTGAGCGCTTTGCGCAAAATCTTGCATCCAAAATTCTACCAAAAGAAAAATTCCCCACAATAAGATTCTCCACAATAAGCGATTACGAAGAAGCACTTTTATTCAATGAAAAGTTAAACGGAGAGCTTGACCTGCTGGCAAAAAGGACTGCCAAAAGCTATCAGGCCGCGCAGCATTTGTTCTTTGAGCCGGTGGAAGAATTGTTTAAGCTCCTTAGAGAGCTGAATAGAGAAGTCAAAAGATTTAATGAGTATGCGGCTGAAAACAAAATTGCCGAATTGAAAAACATAGATGGCATGATTAACCTGCTAAATGGAGAACTGGGAAAAAAAGAGAGATTGGAAGAAGAGCTAAAACTTAAAAAGGAGGAATTGGCAGCAGAAGAAAACAAAAAAAGAAAAAACGAAGAAAAGCTCAAAAAATTAACTGAAAGCAGCGAATACCAAGAATATCTGAAACTTAAAGAAAAATTATCCCGGCTGGAGCAGCAATTCAAAGATATTGAATACAAGACCTTTTCATTTTTTTCCAAACTGGACAAAGCCCTCAAGAAGTATGAGAAAATAGCTTTGGAGAGCGGAGAGAGCAAACTGGTTAAAGAGTATTTAAGCAACAGCACCGAGGCATTTTGGAGGGATTCGGAGCTCAAAATAATTTCAACATTAAACAGCATAAAGAAAAACCTTAGAAGCCTGCAGTTTGATGATAAGCAGAAGAAAAAATTCCTGGAGTTAACCGAATTAAGTGAAAGCGGTTATTTACAGAATCTGGCTGCAGACGGAAAAAATATAATGAAAGAGAAAGAGGTAATCTCTAAAAATATCCACGAAAATAAAACCGCAGACGATATTGAAGAAACAAAAAAAGAAATTCTTGGATCTGAAAATAAAATTGAAACAATCAAAGAAGAAATTTCTGCAACGGAGAACCATCTTGAAAAAATAAATCTGGAAAAAACCAAAGAGCAATTAGCAGAGAAGATTAAAGAAGTGTTAAAAATTGAAATAAAGATAAAATAACGACTAAAATAACAATTAGAACAAATTACCTATAGCGATTTGTCTATAAAATACACTACTTCTCTTAAAGTAAATATACTAATTCTCTTAAAGTTCTTCGTCAAGCAGCTCTTCACCGCCCTTTTTCTTCATGTCCTTCACGTCTTTTAACTTTTTGGTCAGGGGCATCTTTTCCTGACAATGCTCGCAGATAATAATATAACTGGGAACTCCTTGGTAATTTTTCCTTTTGTATTCCCCTGAATATTCTCCTTCCTTACCACACCTAGGGCAGGTATATTTTGCTTCCAAAATCAATGATTCCTCATGCTCTTTTTTATTTTCTGTAAACCCGCAGGAAGGGCAGACATATTCATCCGCACGCATTTTAACTTTTCCTTTTTCCACCGGCTTGCCCATTTCTGCCTTTTTGCACTTAGGACATAGCTTCCTGTAAACCCAGGCCATGACCTGCCCGTTGCCTATAGATCTGTTTGTAAAATATAAGCATTCGTCCATAGATTGCGGTTCTTTTAGAGACATTTTTACAATTTACTTAATTCAATTAAGCCAATTCAATTAAGCCAATTCAGTTAAGCCTCTTCACTTCAATTGAAATTGCTTTTTTATTCAGGCGGATATAGCGCGGGCATTCCGTCCATTCGAGGTTGTTCTCCTTGCAGTAATTTATAATCTTTTCCTTTTCTTGCCCAGTAACAAATTTTATCACGACAACAAAACCTAAAGAATTCTTATGGACGAGAGCTTCCTGAGAGACAATAGGGGGGACAATATTCAACCCCAGCAAATCTGCAATTATTTTTTTTCTTTTTTCCAGCAAAAATTGTATTCTCTCCCCAAGACCATTTAATTTCTCCAGAATAATTTTTAACTTGCTCCTATCATTTAATTCATCATTTAATTCATCATTTAATTCATCATTTAATTCATCATTTAATTTTTCAATTTTTCCCTGAGTAATCATCAGGTCAAACAACTGCTCGTCTCTACAGGAAATAAATCCGCCGGCATGCGCTTCCACCAATTTCCATTTTCCAAAACTGCCGACGAAAAGATCTGCATAATTGCCGTCACACAGCTTTGTCCCTATTGAGCCGGAAACGTCAACAACGACAAGGCATGCAAATCGCCTGCAAAGAGCATAAATCTCTTTCATCGGCTGCTGGGCAAAATACCCGCCCGGGTTCTGATAAAGAAAAAGAGCATACTTTTTAGTCTGCAATTTCTGCTGCAAATCCTGCAAGCTTATTTTTGCGTCATCACACTTCACTTCTGCAAAAGAAATCCCCATTCTCTGCGGCAAATCTTTATACGTCAGCCAGCCGCCCTCTTCAGGGACGAGAATTTCTTTAATTTTTTTACTTTCTTTTCCTTCCGAAATAATCGGGACTAAAGAAAAAGCAGCTTTGATAGCCGTGTTCCCTCTTGAGGTGATATCTATATGTTTGTGATTAGTAAGTTTTTTTAAAAAAGAGATTATTTTCTGCTCTACTTCCTGTTCGGTTAATTCTCTTTCTTCATCCATCCAATTCTGAGAAAAAGACCTCTTTTTAATCCTTTTGCTGTTTAACCGTTTTTTTTTGTTCCCAATTTTTTTCTGTTCTTAACCACAACGTCGTTCTCTTTATCAGCCCCATACTTCAATGACCAAATCAGGCTGTTCATAAGCACTTTCTTTGTTACAAAACCTAAGAATTTCTTTTTGTCCATAACGGCAACGAAATCGCTTTTTTGTTTTGTAATGCTTTTGAAAGCAGCATAAGCGGTGTCTTCTTTATTGACAGAAGCTACTTTATCTGCAGGCGTAGCCAGCTGCTTCAATTTAACCGTCTTCTGCAGCTGCGGAGGCATTTTATCTAACGCTTTCAAATCGAGCATACCGATAAAGCTCTTGCCTTTCATTGCAGAACCCTTCCTTTTCAACCCTTCCACCACAAACATATCTTCTCCCCTGTTGGCAAATTCTTTCAGCAAATCAGAAAAATACGTCTCTGAACTAACTTCAGGATATTTTGCTTTCAGCAATTCCTTAACTTTAATCCTGCTGAGAGCATCTTTCAAAACAACCTGCTCATAACTTAACCCGGCGATGAAATAAAGAAATCCGCCCAGGAAAATTAACCATAATCCCTGGGCAGCGCCACTGAGCAATCCAAAAATTCCCAAGACGATTAAAAAAATGGCAAAAATGCGCCCGCTGCTGGCAGCAATCTTCGTCGCTTTCTTTAAGTCATGGTAATAAGCATGCAAAATTGCCCTAAACGCTCTTCCCCCATCCAACGGGAATCCCGGAATTAAATTAAAAATAGCGAGGATAAAATTCAGCTGGTAAAGGTACATCGTTATAGCCGCCCAGAAAACGTTGCCATTAAACTTGTAAATCAGGAAAAACACTAACGCCAAAAACAAGGAAAATAACGGGCCGGCAATAGCCATAAGAAACTCTGAGCCTGCTTTCATATCTTCATCATCTATTCCGGCAACTCCGCCAAAGAAAAAAAGAGTTATACTTTCTACTTTTATCTTTCTGGCCTTGGCAACCAAAGAATGGCTTAATTCATGAAGGAGGACAGAAACAAACAGCAGCAGTGAAGCAACGATTCCCATCAGCCAGTACATCTTAACACTCAGCCCGGGAAAGCTCTGGGGAAAGAATGCGCTGGACAGGCTCCAAGCCAATAACACAAAAATCAGCCACCAGGAAAAATGCAGCTGAACGTCTATCCCAAATATTTTAAATAATTTCGTAGAGCCATCCATCACCTCAGGAAAACAATTACTGGTATTTAAAAGGTGCGGTTGATGGGCACAGTCCAAAAAGTGAGTGATGGCAAGGCCAAGAATGTCCGACAAAGGGGACAATATACTGAAGATTAAGGTCCGAAAACGCTCCAAAAATACAGTTAATATACATTTTAAAGAACAGCGAGTTTTCGGTTGGTCTGACTCCAGCAATCACTCACGAAATATCCTGTGCCGGTTGATGGATTTTTTCAATTAACTTTTTTTCAATTAATTTTTTTCAATTACCTCAAATTATAACTCACACTTTTCTTCCCGCCTTGATACGGCTGGAATAAAATTTCGTCAATAAAGAGCTGCACTTCCCCGCCAAATGTATAATTTCCCTTGTCACTGAGCCAGTCACTTTCCCACTGGTCAAGATTTATCTTCACGCGGCCCTCTTCAATGTTGTAGAGCCAGATTTCATGCTCTTTTCCTTTGAAAGAAATCTTTTTCTTTTCTCCCATTGCCAGCAGATAATTAACTCCCTCTACGACTTCCGTTGCCAGAACGGCGGGAGTTACATTTGTAGGAGCTGTGGATATACTTTCTGTACCTTCTCCGGCAGGCTCGTTAGTCTGCTTTTTCTGTGGGAATGACAAGCACGCACTTTCCACGCATCCAAAAGAGCAATACTGCTCATGGAGCCATGCGCATTCTTCAGTTTGGTAACCGCGAATGCTGCCGTTTTTGCAGGCAAAGCCGGGGGAACAGGTGCAATTTCCTTCTTTACATCTCAAAGAACACTCTTCTTTCTTGCTCCAGCTGCAATTCCCCGACTGGTATGCACGCGCACTGGAACTGATGCATTTCCATCCGGCAACACATAAAGAGGCTTGTTCATTTTCTTTTGTTTCCTCACCTTTGACAATTCCTTCAGCGGTTTCGTTTCCTTGAACAGAACCATCTTTTTCAGAAATAGCCCCAATAGTTTCATTTTTTAAACCATAACTTTTTTCAGCACCTGTGCAAGAAGAAACCAATAAAACAACCATTAACAAAAAAATCAGCAAAAAAAACAAAAACTGGCAGGAGCAGGGCAAAGAACAGTTAAAAAATTTTTTGAACATTATTTAAAGGCCTCTTTTCTGAATCGTTTTTTTTTCAAAGAATTTATCCTTTCATCAACGGGTTTACCCTTTCACATTCCCTATCGGCTTCAAAGCGACAACTCTTTTGGTAATCCCTGCAATTTCCAACGAATCCACTACCGCTTCAATATCTTTATACGCTTTTCCGGCTTCTTCTGCTAATCCAGACATGGTTACACTATGCACATATATCCCCTGTTTTTCCATCTCTTTCTGTAGCTGCTCCCCTCTTACTGTCCTCTTTGCTGCTGCCCGGCTCATCGTCCTTCCTGCGCCATGGGCAGTAGAGGCAAAAGTGTCATCAGCTCCATCTGTTCCCAGCAAAAGATACGAGCCAGTTTCCATGCTTCCGCCTAAAATCACCGGCTGCCCAATCTGAGCATATTTCTTAGGAAGCTCAGCTGCCCTTTTCGGACCAAAGGCACGGGTGGCCCCTTTTCTGTGCACTAATAATTCTTTTTCCCTGCCGTTAATAATGTGCTTTTCCAGCTTGGCGATGTTGTGGGCTACGTCGTAAACAAGGTTTATTTCCATCTCTTCAGCTGTCTTTGCAAATACTTTGCTGAACACTTCTTTTATCCTCTGATGTATCACCTGCCTGTTGGCAAAAGCCATGTTTGCTGCACAGGCCATGGCCGCATAATACGCTTGCCCTTCTGCAGAATTAAATGGCGCACAGGCAAGCTCTTTATCAAGAATCTCAATACCATACTTGGGCATCACGTCTAAAAATGTCCGTAAATAGTCTGTTCCTATCTGATGCCCAAAGCCCCGGGAGCCGCAATGGACCATAATGACTATCTGCCCGGACTTAGTTATGCCCATTACTTTTGCCCATTCCCTATTGAAGATATTTTCTTTTTTGACTTCCTGAATTTCTAAGTAATGGTTCCCGCTTCCCAAAGTGCCCAGCTGGTCAAACCCTCTTTTAACTGCCTTGTCAGAAACTTTGGAAGGGTCAGCTCCGGGAATTTTGCCCCGGCTTTCTATATGCTCTATATCCGATTGCGTAGCATAGCCGTAGTTAAAGCACCATTGCGCCCCTTCTTTCATCACTTCCCTAAACTCCTGCCTGCTCAGTTTTACAAAACCCTTGCAGCCCACCCCGGCGGGAACCTGCTGATAAAGAGCATCAACCAGTTCTTTTATCTTTGGCTTAACTTCATTGACCGTTAAATTGGTGGTAATTAAGCGCATGCCGCAATTGGAAACAATTACATTTCCCGCAATGAAATTATGAGTTTCTGGAATATTAAAATCATAAACATAATCATCATATTCTTTCTTAGTGACTGCTTCTACGGCATCAAAAAAACAACCGTATTCATCGTATTGCTCCTTTTTTAACTTTACAAAAGAATTAAATGAAAGAAAATCTAAATGAATCCTATAATCAGCTTGCTCATAAAAATGCCTTGTAATAAACCTTTCATTAGTAATTGGCGACAGCAATAACTTTTGAATTTCGGTTAATTTCAATCCTTTCTTTCTGTATTCTTCAATTTTCTGAGCAACTTCTTTACGTTTTTGTGTTAGAATCTTTTTTTCTTTGATGTAAATTATACCAATATGCGATAATAATTCCCTTTTTTGATTGTAACTAAACCCTATTTTACTCCACAATTTTAACAAATTTTCTTCTTCTGAAGAGATTTGTAGCTTTAACCGGCTAGTTTTTCTGTAGCGATTCGAATAATCATCTCTTACAAGAAGTTTATGGGTGTTAACACCAAATTCTTCAAGCAATTTCATGATTTGAATGCAATAATACCTAGCATTTTCCAAGAGGAGGGTGTTCTTATTCTGGGAAAAGGTTGGACAGTCAAACCCGGTTTTAGTATGGGTTCTCGGCTTTGATAACTCAGCCCCAAACAATCCTGATAAAAAAAGCCGCTTAATCCATAATGGTGAATTCATTATCCACTCGGGAACAACAAAAGGAACATTTGTTTTTACGCCATTTGGGTAGCCTAAAGCAAAAAATAACTTAACCAAGGATTTTGAGGAAGTATGCAATTCAAAGTTCTTGTTAGAAAATCTGACTAGTCCATATTTTGTTGGAATTGAATGTTCTCTTTCACGCCCATAAATATTTGCTGAAAAACCCAACTTATTTATGTCTTTTTGTATCTCTTTTAAATCCTCCTCTGCCCCATAAGCACAAACAAACCCTTTCTTCCCGGAGAAATATATTTGACCATCACCGAGCAGGTAACCAAACAGCTTTGTTAATATGGGTAGTTTTTCATTTTTAATACTCAACGGAAAAAGATTCCTTTTCACTAATTCCTCTTTTTCCTGTTTTGTAAAAAGGGTTTGGTCATCAACTAACATAACTTCATCTAAACATTCGTAGGAAACTCCTTCGTAAGGATAAATTGCAATTTCCTGGCTTTTAGATAACCTCCCTGCTTCCACCATTCCTTCTTTAGTTAAGATAGGGTGGTCTTCAGTGACTTCAATAACGTATCCTAAATTGCTTTTAATTTGGAGAATTGAACCAGCCTGTTTTTTTTTCATAAAATAACCTATGCTTTTAGAAGAGAAGGATTTTTTATTGGTATCAAAAGAAAGAAGGGATTGCATACACTTTTGTAATTTCAAAGAGTAAAAAGAATAGGGGATATCAACATCTACAAACTCCGTTTCAAAATCTTCAACGGGTTTTAAATAACCGAAATCCGTTAAAATCTTTGAGCCTTTAACTAAACAATTTATGTCAAAACCTATTCCTCCCGGAGAGATTA
The DNA here is from genome assembly GCA_040751885.1 of Nanobdellota archaeon. Taxonomy (GTDB): domain Archaea; phylum Nanobdellota; class Nanobdellia; order Woesearchaeales; family GW2011-AR9; genus JBFMFP01. The sequence goes on along the minus strand of JBFMFP010000001.1, from coordinate 46,275 downwards.
TCCCCTGCTCCTCCGGGTCAAATGCCGCCACTCCACCTATTGGGAACCCATAGCCCCAGTGCCCGTCGGGCATGCAGAAAGCATACTTTTGAATGCCTGGAAGAGTTGCTACGTTGCTGATCTGGTTAAACACGCCATTATCCATAGCTTTAATTAGCTCTTCAGTAGCAATAATCCGCGCAGGAACACGCATGCCTTTCTTATAAGAAGCAGGTAGCTCCCAGGTAGTATCATTAATTTTTTTTAATTCGGCTGGAGGTCCAATCCGCTGTTCGCTTTGTTCTTCGTTCATATGCACTCCCCTACTTTGTGTTGTTTACCTTTGTGTTGTGTGTTGTTTACCTTTGTGTTGTTTATTAAGCCTCTTATTTAAAAGTTTCTTAATTTTAAGCTTTTGCGTTTTTAACAAACACCTGTTTATTGAGTATCTCAGCTAGTTCTACAACATTCTTGGCTTTCTTTTTAAGCCAAGCCGTTAGACACCCGAAAATTTTTACAGTCGTTACCAATGAGAAACCTCAAATGCAAAGTCTACGATACAGAACTTGTGACACAAGAAATGACCAAACAGCAAAAACAGATTTCAGCCATTTTTGACATACTAATCCCTAAAACTCTGGGAATTTAGGAAATTATAAACTGTTTTTAAGCTGCTAATTTAACAACAATATCCCCTTCTTTGCATGGGTTTGTAGTCTTTAAGCCGACGTCATCGCCAGCTTTTGCTTTTTTGATTGGCTTGTGCTCTACCTGCATTGAGGAAACTACCTGCTCAAATGGTTCTGCGGCTTCAATTCTGATTTTATCACCGACGCTCAGACCAGCAGAAAGGCTGACTACAGCTACACTTATTTTGTCAAAGAAATGGGTTATTTTTCCGATTTTTTTCTCGGGCATTTTGCACACCTCGTTATAGTTGTGGGGTATTCTGAACTTTTGCGTTTTAAGCTTACCGATATTCTGCTTTTGTGAGGAAAGCGCAAAAGTCTAGGTATTATAAGATTTTAATACTGAAATGATTTTAATACCGAAATAAAATTTTAGTACTGAATTAGTACTGAATATGATTTCAAGTATGAATTAAGTATGAATATTTTCAAGTATGAATATTCTTGTTTTATTTAAATGTTTCCCCAGAAATTTCCGCTCATTTCATAAAAATCCACCAAAACGTTTATAAATAGACCACAGTTTTAGCTGAGAAATGGCAGGTAATCTTCTACATCTAATGCTCTTAAAATAAGAATAGGATGTAGGCAAAGCTCTGTCATGCCCTGGTGGTGTAGTGGCCTAGCATGAAGCCCTGTCGCAGGCCCGTGGGAAGAGGGTTTAGAGAAAGGCTTCGACCCGGGTTCAAAGCAAGTGCACGCCCTTGCGACGAAGCGTAGTCGCCTCGCCTCTTAGAAGACACGTTTCGGTCTTCCTGAGCGAAGCGAAGGTTCGCCTCTCAGATGGCGTGACATCTGTGAAATTCCCGGCCAGGGCGTTTGGGCCGGTAGCTCAGCTTGGCTGGAGCGCTTGACTTTTAACTGAAAAAAGTAACTTAAGGAAAGCAATCAAGCGGTCGAGGGTTCAAAAGCCAGCAATCTGTTTCAAATCATCAGATTTGTAACATCCCAGAAATGCGTAGTATTTCTGAGGATAGGCGAGTAGGGCGGGCATGAAGCCCGCCGCGTAAATTAGAATTGCAGCTTGAAAGTCCCTTCCGGCCCGCTTTACTTTACGAAAAGAATAGGCATCAGAAAGATTAGATGGTTATCTTAAAATGACTTTTAACATTACCAAGCACCAACTTGTAAGCAAGCATACAAAGGCAAACGATTCTGAGAAAAAGGCTTTGTTTGAAAAGTATAATATTAACGGTCAGGCCCTGCCAAAAATTCTTAAAGACGATCCAGCTATAGCTCATCTGAGTGTAAAAGCAGGGGATGTTATTAAGATTGAAAGAGTCAGCAAAACTGCCGGCGTTACTTATTACTATAGGCTGGTCATAGGAGGATGAAGCTGGAAAGGAGGACAAATTGGATAGGTCAATACTTGTCAAAAAATATTTTGAAGAAAAAAAGTTTGTGGAAAGCAATATTCAGTCATTTAATAATTTGATTGAAAAAGGCCTGCAGGAAGTTATAGAAGAAAACAAGGAAGCCGAGCCGGCAATAATCCCCCATAATATTGAAAAATTCAAGATTCGTTTTGGCCGGGTCACCGTAGGCAAGCCGGAAATTACCGAAGCTGACGGGAGCAAAAGGCCCATTTTCCCTATGGAAGCTCGTTTAAGGAAGATTTCTTACTCTGCCCCCATCCAGCTTGAAATCAGTACTTATGTCAATGACATCCAAAGAGAAAATTTTGTCGCCGAGATTGGGAAAATCCCCATCATGCTGAGGAGTAAATACTGCCATCTGCATGGCTTAAGCCAGGAAGAGTTGATTAAGCACGGTGAGGATGTTACCGACCCCGGGGGATATTTCATTATCAACGGGACAGAAAAATTATTGGTTACGGTGGAAGATCTGGCCGGAAATAATTTCATGGTTGAGAAAGACGGTTCTGAGATCAGCGGTCGCTTTTTTGCAGTAAAAGGCTCTTATAAGATTCCCCATACTTTTGAAAGGAAAAAAGATGGCCTTTATTACCTTACTTTTACCCGTGTGAAAGCAGTCCCTCTTATCGTGATTATCAAAGCTTTGGGTATTGTTAAAGATGAAAATATCATGAAGGCTATTTCTATGGAGAGGAATTATGAAGAAGCTCTGCTTAACCTCTTTGAGTTTGTTGATGTCAAGACTCAGGAGGAGGCAATAGATTTCATTGCCAGGAAAACAGGAGTGGCGCAGCCTAAAGAGGTACGTGTTGAGCGCACCAAGGAAATCATTGACAAATTCCTTCTGCCAAATGTTGGCATTGATTCTTCCAGCCGTTTGGCCAAGGCAAAGAACCTCTGCAAAATGCTAAAAAAATTCATTGACGTCGGCAATGGCTTAAGGCCTGCAGACAACAAAGACCATTACATGAACAAGCGTTTGCATATGAGCGGCGATCTTCTTATTGATCTGTTCAGGGTTAATTTTAAGGTTCTGGTCGGAGACATACTTTACAACTTCCAGAGGATAATCAAGAGGGGAAAGCTGCCTTCAATAAGGGTAATCATCCGCGGCAAACTGCTTACTTCCCGTTTGTATTCCTCGATGGCAACGGGGGAATGGGTAGGAGGAAGGCAGGGAATCGCCCAGAGGATGAGCCGTACTAATTATTTAGACATGGTTTCACACCTGCAGAGAGTAGTCAGTCCTTTATCAACTTCGCAGGAGAATTTTGAAGCCCGCGCACTGCATTGCACTCATATTGGGCGCTTATGCCCGATAGAAACTCCTGAAGGTACAAACATCGGGCTGAGAAAAAATTTAGCTATGCTCTGCTCAATTTCACGAAGTGTTGATGAAGAGGAAATTGTTGAAAAGCTGAAAAATATCGGACTGAAAGAAGCCGTATGAAGTTGTATCGGTTATACGGTGTGTATGTATCGGTTATATGATGTACAAGTTATATTGGTTATATGATGTGCAAAAAAGACGATAAAATGAGCAGACGATTTAGTTACAGATTATAAGAAATTTGAATATAAACCTAAAGAAAATATTACAAACTAAATGGAGGACGAGAACAATGGAGTGGTATGAAATTTTAGGATGGGGAGTATTAGTCGTGCTTGCCATTTTAATGATATTGAAGGTATTAGGAGTGATATAGAAGATGCAAGAGTTGAAATCGCTTAAAATCGGATTACTGATATTTGTGTTTATGGTGATAGTTTATTCATATTTGATAACAATAGGAACAGAATGTTTAGACAAATTTTCAGTATCATTATCTTTATTTGCTTTGTTTTATGAAGCAATATTGGTTGTTGTAGAGAAATAAACATTAATGAAGGAAATGGCTCTCCTCCCACGTTTGAAAACGTGGGTATCCGAGCCTAACGATTTCATGAAAAATCAAAGAAGAAAAACAAAAGCATGAACTTAAAAATGCATAAACTTAAAAACACAAACCTAAAAACACAAAAGTAAAATGGCTGACGTCTATTTGAATTCAAAATTTATCGGCAGCGTTGACGATGCCCAGCAGTTTGTCAGCGAGTTTAAAGACCTGCGCAGAAAAGGTGCCGTTTCTGAGCTGGTTAATGTGCATTACCTTGCTGCTACCGACGAAGTTCATCTCCTCAGCGATGAAGGCAGGGCGAGAAGGCCTTTAATAGTTGTTAAAGAAGGAAAGCCTTTGCTTACTGACAAGCACCTTAAGCAGCTTAACGAAGGAGAAATATCCTGGATGGATTTGATCAGGCAGGGGGTTGTGGAGTATTTGGACGCTGCCGAAGAGGAGAATACTTTGATTGCCTACACCGAGGAGGGCCTTACTCCTGAGCACACTCATCTGGAAATCACTCCCGGAGCTATTGTCGGCATTACCACTGCTTTGGTTCCCTTTGGCAATTACAACCAATCTTCCCGCTTGATTATTGGCAGTAAAAACCAGAAACAGGCCTTGGGCTTTTACGCAGCTAATTTTCATCTGCGTATGGATATGGATTCCAATATCCTCCATTATCCCCAGTATCCTATATTGAAAACAAAAGTGCACGATATCACAGATTATGACCAGCATCCTTCCGGGCAGAACATGGTTGTAGCCGTAATGTGTTATGATGGTTACAACATGGAAGATGGAGTTATCCTTGGGAAGGGTTCTGTAGAAAGGGGACTGGCACGAAGCACTTACTTCCGCCCGGTTGAAGCCCATGAACTAAGATATTCAGGTGGATTAATGGACGAAGTGGCAATTCCTGACAAAGAAATTAAAGGCTACAGGAGCGAGCATGATTACCGTTTCCTGGAGGAAGATGGCATCATTTATCCGGAAGCAACGGTTGACGAAGGGGATGTTGTTATTGGCAGGACAAGCCCGCCGCGTTTCTTAAGCAGCATGGACGAATATAACCTCTCTGCGGCTGTGCGCAGGGAAAGTTCTGTTATCTTAAGGCATGGCGAGAAAGGAATAGCTGACTTCGTCCTTCTTACCGAAAATGAGGAGGGAAATAAATTAGTACAGGTCAGGTTGCGTGAAGAGCGCGTGCCTGAGATAGGGGATAAGTTCACCAGCAGGCACGGGCAAAAAGGAGTAACGGGAATATTGGTTCCGGCGCAGGATATGCCTTTCTCTGAATCAGGGATAGTTCCAGATCTGATCTTCACTCCCCACGGTGTTTCTTCAAGAATGACTGTTTCCCATCTTAATGAGTTAATCAGCGGCAAGGTCGGAGCAATGGCCGCAAGATTTGTAGACGGAACTTTGTTTGAAGGCGAGAAGGAAGAAGCGCTGAGGAAGGAGCTGCTCAGCCTCGGCTTTAACGAAGACGGAACTGAAGCGTTTTATGATGGGCGGAGCGGCAAGCGGATGCTGGCGAGAATTTACGTTGGAAACATGTATTACCTCCGTCTAAGGCACATGGTTGCAAATAAAATGCAGTCCAGAGCAAGAGGTCCGATACAATTGCTAACAAGGCAGCCTACGGAAGGTAAAGCCAAAGAAGGGGGCCTGCGTCTGGGGGAGATGGAAAAAGACACGTTTATCGCCCATGGAGCTTCGCTTCTCCTGAAAGAAAGGTTTGACTCGGATAAGATAGTTGTGCCGGTATGTGAGAAGTCAGGATTAATGGGCTTTTATGACGCCCGCAAAAATGAGCGTTCCTTATCTCCTTTATATGGTGAGAATTCAGAAATGTCCAACATTGAAATGAGTTATGCCTTTAAGCTGCTGCTTGATGAAATCAGGACTTTAGGAGTGTATGCCAAATTAAATTTGAAAAGCAAGTATTAAACACAGGTGAAAGTTAGACATAAATAAAAATTAAACTTAGATGAAAATTAAACTTAGATGAAAGTTAGACATAGACAAAAATTAAACACAGGTGAAAATTAGACATAGACGAAAATTAAACACAGATGAGAATTAAACTTAGTAATCATTATACTAAAATTATACTAAAACTATCAAAAAACAATTAGACTAAAATTATACCAAAAACAATTAGACTAAAACTATACAAAAACAATAAGGGTTTAACAAATGGTTCGCAGTGTTCATAAAAAAATTGCCTGCATTTCTTTTAGTGTCTTCTCTCCGAAACTGGTTTCCGAAGCTTCCGCAGCAAAAATAGTCACGCCGGAATTGTACGACCGCGAAGGTTATCCGGTTGACGGGGGATTAATGGATTTGCGCCTGGGGGTAATTGATCCCGGGCTAAGATGCAAGACCTGCAACCAAAAACTGAAAGAATGTCCAGGGCATTTTGGCTACATTGAGCTGGCCAGGCCGGTAATCCACATCAAGTTTGTCCGCCAGATTTTTGAGCTTCTCAAATCCACATGCAAGTCCTGCGGAAGAATTCTTGTTCCCGAAGAAAAATTGAAACGTTATATTGCTGCTGCCGACAAGTCTGAAGAAGGGGAGTCCGCAGCTAAAAAAGGAGCGATAAAGACCGTTAAGGCCGTTACTTCCAAGCTGAAAGCTAAGGAGAAATGTCCTCACTGCAATGTCAGCCAGGATAAAATAAAGATGGAGAAGCCTTACAATTTTTATGAGAATGAAACCAGGTTAAGCCCGATTGAAGTAAGGGCCCGTTTAGAAAAAATTCAGGATAATGATTTAGCTGCCTTTGGTTATGGCTCCGGATTTAGGCCGGAATGGATGGTCATAACTACAATGCAGATACCTCCGGTAACAATGAGGCCGAGCATAACCCTGGAATCAGGGGAGAGAAGCGAAGATGATTTGACACATAAATTAGGAGACATTGTGCGTATCAACCAGCGCCTTTTTGAGAACATTAATGCCGGAGCGCCGGAAGTCATTATTGAGGATTTATGGGATTTGCTTCAGTATCATATTACTACCTTCTTTGACAATGAAGTGCCCCAGCTGCCGCCTGCACGTCACAGGGGGGGCCAGCCGCTGAAAACCTTAACTGAGCGGATTAAGAGCAAGGAAGGAAGAATAAGGCATAACCTTGCCGGTAAAAGGACTGATTTTTCCGCGCGTACAGTAATCAGCCCCGATCCTTTGATAGCACTTAACGAGGTTGGCGTGCCCCGGAGCATGGCAATGCATTTGACCATACCTGAAAGAATTACCGAATGGAATAAAGAATACTTGCGCAAACTGGTGGAAAACGGGCCCAAAAAATATCCTGGTGCAAATTACATCATTAAGCCTGACAGAAGGAGAAAAACAATTACTGAAGAAACTAAAGAGGAGATTCTTGAAGAGCTGAAGGAAGAGTACATTGTAGAAAGGCATTTGGTGGATGGAGATATTGCTTTGTTCAACAGGCAGCCTTCCCTGCACAGAATGAGCATGATGTGCCACCTGGTAAAAGTTCTTCCGGGAAGGACCTTCCGTCTGAATCCTGCTGTATGTAACCCTTACAATGCTGACTTTGACGGGGACGAAATGAACCTGCACATTCCCCAAAATGAAGAAGCGCGTGCAGAAGCAAGGATTCTTATGCTTGTAGAAACACAAATCATCAGCCCAAGGTATGGACTAAGCGTAGTTGGATGCATTCACGATGCTATCACCGGAAACTATTTGCTGACAAAGGAGCTGGTATTAACGCGTGAAGAAGCTATAGACCTGTTATATACCTGTGGGATTGAAGACTTCTCCGCCCTGCCGCACAAAGAAAAGATTGACGGGAAGGAGGTTTTTTCAGTATTGCTGCCAAAGGATTTCAACTTTGTTGGTAAAGACAAAAGTGACAATGAAGTCAGAATAGTCAATGGGATGCTGAAGTCAGGTTTGATGGATAAAGCTAACCTGGGACAGGAAAGCGGGTTAATGCTCAGAAACATTTACGAGAAGTATGGTCCGGCATATACAGTTGACGTTTTGGGCAAGATCTCCAAGCTGGGAATAGCTGTTTTGGCCAGGCGCGGGTTTTCCATAGGGACAGGAGATTTGGATCTGCTTCCCGAAACGAAACAGGAGATCAATAATATCATCAGGAAATCTGAGCAGGAAGCTCTTGAGTTTATAGAGCACTTCTATTCTGGTAAGTTAGAAGCCCTGCCCGGGAGGACTACTGCAGAGACATTAGAGTTGCGGATTTTGGAAGTGCTCAATCGGGCGCGTAACAAAAGTGGGGATGTAGCCATACGCCAGAGCCGTGAAAGTACAGCTTTAACTATGGCTAAATGCGGCTCCCGTGGAAATCCCTTAAACATTGCCCAAATGACTGCTTTGGTTGGGCAGCAGGCCCTGCGTGGGAAGAGAATTGAAACTGGTTTCACCGGCAGGACACTTTCCTATTTCAAAGAAGGGGATCTAAGCCCAAAAGCAAGGGGCTTTATCACTAACAATTTTAAAACCGGGCTGACCCCTGCAGAATTTTTCTTTGGAGCCATGACGGGAAGGGACGCGCTCATGGACACAGCGCTCAGAACGCCTAAATCAGGGTACCTTTACAGAAGGCTGTCCAATGCCATGCAGGATTTAAAAGTATCTTATGATGGCTCTGTGCGTGATGCCAGCGAAAGAATAGTTCAGTTTGCTTACGGAGAGGATGCTTTAGACGTGACTAAAACCAAAAACGGCTTGATTGATGTAAAAGGAATTATCTTAAATATTACCGGTGAACGAAAATGAAAGCAGAGCATGAAGAATTCATTGACAGTTACGCAGACAGGCTGCCTCCTTCCATACTCAACGAAGTGAAAAATAATCTTCCCGGCTCTATTTCAAAATCAGCGCTTACAGAAGTAATGGAAGAAATTTTAAAGACTTACAATGCCGGAAAAATCAATCCCGGCGAATGTGTAGGCTTGGTTGGAGCTGAAAGCATTGGCGAGCCGGGAACGCAGATGACGCTGAACACATTCCACTTTGCCGGCGTTGCCGAAATGAATGTTACAACTGGTCTGCCGCGGATAATTGAAATTTTTGATGCGCGGAAGGACTTAAAAACACCGATGATGGAAATCTTTCTTAAGAGTTCTTGCAATAAGCTGGAGCAGGTGCGTAAATTTGCCACTCAGATAAAAGAAACTAATTTTGGTGAGCTTGCTTCAGAATACTCTTTGAATATATTTGAGCAGACCCTTAAGGTTAAGCTTAACAAACTGCTGCTGGAAAGTTACGGCACATCCGCTAAGGATTTAGCTAGGGTAATAAAGTCAAAAGCAAAGGAGTTTATGATACAAAGTTCAGAAGACGAAATAGAATTTATTCAGAAGGGCAAGCCTGAAGAGATTAAAGAGCTTTACAATCTCAAAGAAAAGATAAAAGAAGTAAGGGTATTCGGCATTAAAGGCATAAAGCAGGTTCTGCCGGTTAAAAGAGGCGAAGAGTACATCATCTTAACTTCGGGAAGCAACCTAAAAGAAGTTCTTTCCTTGCCTGAAGTTGATTCCTCAAGAACATTCTGCAATGACATTTATGAGATTTACAACCTGCTGGGAATAGAAGCGGCAAGACAGGCTATCATCAATGAAGTTTATCGTGTTATTGAAATGCAGGGATTGAACATTGACATCCGTCACGTTATGCTGGTTGCGGACGTAATGTGTGCAAGCGGTGAAGTAAAAGGGATAACCCGTTATGGAGTGGTTAAAGAGAAAGCCAGCGTCCTGGCCAGGGCTTCATTTGAAACTCCAATAAGGCACTTAATCAATGCAGCTCTGGAAGGTGAAGTAGATCATCTGACATCTGTAGTAGAGAATGTAATGATTAATCAGCCTGTGCCTTTGGGGACCGGGCTGCCCGGATTAGTCACAAAAATGAAATAGAATAAATAATTAAATAAGTAAGAATGAATTTGTAAATAGGTGGAATAAATAGTAAATAAATAGAACGAATAAGACGAATAGGAAAGTAAAAACAAGAGATAGCAAATGGCAAAGGAAAGTGAACAAAAAGAAACGGGAGATATGAAGGAGATAGAATATTCAAAAAAGAAGGAAAAAGTCAAGAGAAGGGAAACTGCCAAAGGAGCAGAAGATACAAAAGAGGTAAAAGAACTTAAAGATAAAATTCAGGCCGGGAAGCTCATCATCGGCTCTAAAATGGTACTTAAAGCAATAAGAAACAAATCCCTGCAGCGGGTGTTCCTCGCCAGCAACTGTCCTGTGAAAGAGAAAGATAATTTCAAACGTTATTCTGCTCTTGCCGGCATACCTTTGGCTGAGCTGGCCTTAAACAGCGAAGAACTCGGCTTGCTTTGCAAGAAAGGCTTTCTTATTCTTGCCTTAGGGACGAAGGAATGAAACGACTTATACTTGATCAGGAAGCATTTGCATTGTCTTCTATAATGGAAAGAATCACTGGCGCCCATGTCAAAGACTGCTTTAAAGACGAGGAGACAATTTATTTTGTTGTCCGTGTAGGAGAATTGGGCAGAGCCATAGGCAAGGGCGGGATAAATATCAGAAGGGTGCAGAACGAGCTAGGAAAAAGGGTTAAGATTATTGAATACCGCGATAATGCAGTTGACTTTGTAAGGAATGTGATTTACCCGGCAAGTGTTGAAGAGATTGTTGAAGAGAACAACGGGATTGTTATCAAAGACAGCAGCAGGAAAACCAAAAGTATTTTAATTGGCCGTGGCGGGAAAAATCTGAAGATGATTAACCGAGCAGTAAGCAGGTTTTTTAATAAAGAAGTGAGAGTTGTTTAGTTAAATACAGAGGGGTGTCCATAATTCCTAAGTAAATAAATAGTAAATAGTTAAATACAAAACGAATATAAAAAAAGAAAACACGCAAAAAAAAAGAACAATGTTTTTATATTTCCTTATTTTTCTGCCAATTTATCTTAATTAAGTCTGTGCAGAAAAGATGGAAGAAGAAAGCAAAAAAGACCTGAAGAGGACGTTAATAATTTTGTTTATTATTCTGGGCGTAGCTGTTTTAGGCATAGTTGTTTCTACACAGGGCAGCGGGATTACCGGAGCAACGGCAGCTTCAAGTTCCGGTTTTGATACTTTTGATACAGACGCCTCTTGGTTCACGGCTGTTGCGGCGGTCGTAGCTGTAATACTTATTGCAGTTGCAGCAGTATTTTTGGTGAGGTTGAACAGGTGATTTATAATAACTTGTTTGTCTTATAGAATTTTGTCTTATAGAATATTGTCTTATAGACAAAGAAAAAAGAAGGATAGAAAACCATCCTTCCTTTAAATCCCCCCTCCCGGACATTCTCACTGCCGTTCGAAGCATTGTCGCCTCGAGCGTCAATATTTGAACCGGGGATCCCTCGGTAACGGCTGATCCTTTTTCATATCAGTCAGCAGACAACTCTAAAGGATTTCTACAGCCGAGTGTTCTAGCCGCTAAACTAAGGGGGGATAAATGTAAAATTCCAAGTTTGTTTATTAAGTTTTTGTTGGCGCGTAATTATTCAGCTTTGTGAAGCAAAGTCGTCGCAAGAAAATAAGCAACGACTTATTTTCTGCGCAGAAATACGATAGTTTTCGTATTTCTTGCGTCAGGGTCAATAAGTGAATTTGGTAGAGCCATATACTGAAAATTAATGTCAAAATCCCTTCCATGACAACGTCGGATTGACTGACGATAATCATTGCAAGGATTTTGCCAAATTCACGACCAAGACGACTTTGCTGAACGTCGAAATGCGTTAAGCATTTTGACTTTTGCTGGTAAGCAAACTAGGAACAGAGTGACTCTGCACGAATGAAATGACTTGATTCAGGAAGCTGAATAATTACGTTGGTGCAGATAGATTTCATTTCCTAAACAATTTTGAAATCACAGGCACAATCCAAAAAGTGAGTGATGGCCTGTGCCAAATCACAACAAAATTTATTAATCAGCTACATTTTGGACTGATCTATGCGGCTGTAGTCCAGTGGTCCAAGATGCGGCCTTGCCAAGAGCAGAAAGAATATTGATAAGCTTTATTTTCTGCTTACGCAGAGAGGCTGTGACCCGGGTTCAAAAGCCAGCAATCTAGGCGAGTATGGCGGGCATAAAGCCCACCGAGCTAAATAGTTGCAGCTTGGAAGTCCCGGCAGCCGCATTTGATTCAGATTAAGATTACGACGTAAAAAAAGAAGGTGATTAAAATTAATATCTCCAAAAAAAATGTTTTCTCATCAGCAATGTTCTGCCTGGTTTTAGCCTGCTTAATTTTTCTTGTTTCCTGCGGAGAAAAAAGAGAGGAGCTCGCAAAAATTTCTGAAATAGAAAAGACGACAACCGCTGAAGAAATGCCCCCGGAGAAAATACCGACAGCAGAAGAGAATAAATCCGCTGCTCCTGAGCCGGTAAAGCCAGCCGAGCCTTTGAAATGCGAAGCCAACAGCAATTGTACAGGCGAGTTACTATGCATTGACGGCAAATGCGGCAAAATAAACGATTTGTATAACACAAACTGTGAAGTGAAATGCACAATTACAAGTGTAACTGTTAAGACCAGCGACGGGGAAGAATACTCCCTAAAGCTCGGAGAAGGCAGTTACAGTTATGCCGGAGCATTAGAATGGAAATTAATGACTACGCCTGCCTACTGTAAGGGGGACAAACCTCTCATCCCAATTAAAATAATAAAGAAAAGCACGGGAAAGATACTTGCCGAGCAGGTAATTACCTTGCACAAGGGCGAAACCAGTGATGTCATCACCCACCCGATTGTAAAGAAGGTCCAGTTTACAGCTGCGCTGATGGATGTTGTGGAGACGTGTTGAAAGATGTAAGAAAAGAGATGAATTTCAAGCACTCTTAATGAATAAATTTTCTAAAACAACGGTTACAATACAAAAACTGGCCCCGCCGAGACTTTCGTAGATGAACGCTATTATCTTGCCGAAGCGCAGCGTAGGCTTCGCCTCTCAAGGGGGATGTTTGTCTTCCCCGAGCGAAGCGAGGGTTCGCCTCTCAGATGACGTGACATCTGCGTAGCATCTGCTTTGAACTCGGGACCTCTGCTTTGCTTGGAGGATTTTGTTTAGAACACTCCCATATAAGAGCAGCGCTCTACCAGGCTAAGCTACGGGGCCATAGCTGGGGAAGAAGAGGCGCTCTTTAAAAAGGTTTTCTCAACGGAAAAATATCAGCAAAGCCCGTTCAACAGAAAAACACTTGCAAAAAACCTACAAAACTCTCCAAAAAACAATTCATTAAAGGTGTATTAAAAATGCCCTTATTTAAAAAGGAAGCAATTTAGAACCTTCTTATTTAAAAATAAACTCTCTTTTTCTTATTTTCTACTTGATAATTACAACAAACATATATAAAGCTAAAAAAAAGCATAAGTCGAAGATTATGCCTTAGAATAGCTTAGAATACAATAGAAATATGTCATTACAATAGAAATAGAATACGTGAATACATCATTACAATAGAATACGTCATTAGGAAGGAATAATAAAAGAACAAATAAAAGAACAATAAGCGGCACAACAAAGATGAACTTAAACCACGTTAAAAACCTCATGGAGCGGAAGAAAACTTCCCATAAGGGGGAGAATGGCCATGCTCTGATTATCGGCGGCTCTGAAGAGTATGTAGGGGCAATAGTTCTGGCCGGGCTGGCTGCACTGAGGGCAGGATGTGACTTAGTTACGATAGCTGCACCGGAAAAAGTAGCCTGGGCCGTGCATCAATACTCACCAGACTTAATAACCTACAAAGTAAAAGGAAAAATATTTAATATTAAAAACGCCAAAGAAATCATCAAATATGCGGAGAAATTTGACGCCGTGCTTATTGGCAATGGCATTACCAGAAAAGCCGATAAGTTCTGCCAGCATTTTGTCAGGAAATCACAAAAGCCTAAAGTTGTTGATGCCGATGCGTTAAAATCGCTTTCATTTAAAGAATTTAACAACAGTATAGTTACTCCCCATGAAACTGAGCTGGAAATGATGCTTGTTAACAGCGGCAAGGAATTTCTTCTTCCCAAATTAAAGCTGTCCAATGCCAAGGAAAAGGCAGAAATACTGCAAGGCAACCTGCGTTACTTCCTGCAGAACAACAACGTTCTTCTGCTTAAAGGCCCTACGGACATCATCATTTCCAACAATAAAATAGCTTACAACAGAACAGGAAACCAGGGCATGACCAAAGGCGGAACAGGGGATATTCTGGCTGGGCTGGCTGTCGGCTTTTTAGCCAAAACGGGGGATTTGTTTAAGAGTGCGCTAGCCGCTGCTTATATAAACGGTTATGTAGGGGATTTATTGCTCAAAAAGAGAAAGGGCTATTCCTTCATTGCCTCTGACATTCTAGAGGACTTGGAGAAAATCAATCCGCTTAAATCTTCTAAAAGAAAAACAAAGAAAAAACAAAGAAAAAAAACACAGAAAAGGGAAGTAAAAAGAGAAAAGGAAGTAAGAAAATAGAAACATACAAAAAGATAGTTTTCTCTATACAAAAATTTAAAAAGAAGAAGTGAAATTAAGCAGACTATGTTCAATGCACTCTATGATTTATACCAGCAGCCTTTTCAGACGCTGCCTGTTCAGGTACTGCTCGGGCTGGCAATAGTGTTCGTCTGGAGCATCGTCTGGAATGGCCTTGGGCTGTGGTTCTCTGCAAAAAATGGGCAGAAAGGCTGGTTTATAGCTATCTTAATCTTGAATACACTGGGTTTGCTGCCGATTATTTACCTGATCTGGTTCAGGAAGAAGAGAGACAAAGAAGACGAAGAAAAGCAAGAAAGAAAGCAGGAAAGTGAAGAAGAAGAGCCTGCTGAAGAAGTGATTGAAGAAGAAAGTGCTAAAGAAAAGAAAGCCGCAAAGGTAACAAAGAAAAAAAAGAAATAATTTTTTGTTGTTTAATGCTTTATTAATTTATTTTTTATATGTAATACTTCAGCTTTGTGAAGCAAAGTCGTCGTCTTGGCCAAGAGGTGAGCCACGAAGGGCCATTTACGGAAGTACAAGTACGATTTCCTGCGAAAATACTTTGGTTATACCTACGATAAACTGTAAAGGAAATCGTCGTGGCTCACAGACTAGGTTGCCGTCAGGCAACTTGGGAACAAAGTGACCCTAACGACTTTGCTGAACTTCAGGTTACTGAAGTATTACTTTTATATCAATTTATTTTTTAGAATCTTTTTTTAAATATATTTTTTATCATAAGCAAGTATTATCATAAGCAAGTATTAAGCTGTCTTCTATAATTTTTTAAAAAATCAGCCCTTACTCCCAATTCTCTTCCACCTCCAACCTGCCTTTGCCAGCTTTTATTATATACTCTTTTTGCTCATTAAATCCGGTAATTTTAGTAATCCATTCCGGCAGAATAATTCTCTCCCCGCGGAACTTAAGATCGGTGATTATTTTCTGGCCAGGCGGAGTTTTGGACTCCAAAGTAAGGCCCTTCATTACTTCATCTGCCGCCTGCTTGTTTTTTTTGTATAAAGCTTCTTCTGTCTTTTTAAAGAGAAATTTAGCGATTTCATCGGGAAGGTCCAGGAGCGCACCTTCATTTATGCCTTGCACCCCGGGGGAAAGGTTAGCTTCTATGACCACGGGACCAAAAGAGCCTTCCAACATATCCACACCACAGATATCTACCTCAAGAATTCTTGCCGTCTTTAAAGCCAGAGCAACTGCTTCCCTGTCTAAAACAGCCAATTCACCATTGCCGCCGGCATGAATATTAGCCCTTTTTTCTTCCCGTTGCGCCCTCCTGCGCATTGCCGCCACAACTTTATCCCCTACAACCAGGGCTCGAACGTCCGTCCCACCGGTTTCCACATACTCCTGAACGATAAACGGCTGGTTTAATACTCCTAAAGCATCCAATAAGGAAGATGCTGAGCTGAACGTATCCGCAAACATTACCCCCTTTCCCTGCGTTCCCTGCGGAAATTTCATGACGAGGGGATATTTTATCATCCCAAGAAGCTCTTTCGCCGCATCCGTCGTCGGAGAAATAAACGTTTTTGGCATGGGAATATTATGCTGCTGCAAAATTAAATGGGTCAAGAGCTTGTTATGGACGACAGTAAAACTGTTTGCAGGAAAGGGCATATAGGGAACTTTGCCTTCCAGCATGAGAGCAATTGAACGCTGCAGATTCGCATAACGGAATGAGCCTTTGATATAAACACAATCGTAATAATCCAGGGGTTTGCCCTCGTAATATACCCCGCTTTCCTTGCCCAGACTGACTTTAACATTCTTTAGCTGGAGCATGTCCACACGGCTAAAATACTTCCTCATAGCTTCAGCCGTCATGAGGGAACTTTTGCTTCCCTGTGAAATTAAAGCTGCGCTCAGATTTCTCATGGTATCAAGCATCAATTGTCTACATTAGTCTATATTCTTAATTTGACCTATATTCTTGATTTAATCTATATTCTTAATTTATCCGCATTCACGATTCCCTGCACTCATTATTTTATTACATTAAGAGAGGGGTCAATAAGGACGCTTCCTTTTCTGAGGATATTCTGGCCAATAAGCATCTTGTAAGTCATCTGGCTGCGGTCAGCTAAAGTAAACTCTTCTTCTATCTCCATTCCCTTGATAATTATTCTTGCCCTCGCCAACGACCTTTTTTTAACACCGGAAGCTGATTTTACAACTTTTGAGCGCGGTATTTGTTTCAGCCCAAGCTCTTCAGCCAGCCGCATGTCAATTGATGAAGAAGTTGCCCCGGTATCTATTCTGGCGATAATATCTGCATTTCTTCCTTCACGCCCTTTTATTTTCACCGGTTCAGTCAGACCAAGAATTACTTTTTCAGCCATAGTTATTATAATTCATACCCTAATTTTATAAGATTTGTGGAAACTTTTTTAAACCAATCCTTTTTCAGGGATAATAACGCCCCGGTGGTGTAGTCCGGTCTGATTGTTAAATCAGGGACAAACCGCGTGAAATCCCATATCTCTGGGGTTTACCGGAGGATAAACTATCATACTGCCCTTTCGAGAGAGAAATCCAAGGAAAGGCAGTGACCCGGGTTCAAAGCAGATGCATGCCCTCGCCTCTCCAACGGCGTGACATCTGTGCCGAAGCGAAGCGTAGGCTCCGCCTGTCAAATGGCGTGACATTTGCGTGACATCTGTGAAATTCCCGGCCGGGGCAGTTTTTTTATTCTTAATGTTTTATAATAATGCCCTCGTTCTATCTAAAAAACAAGAAGATTTATAAACTATAGTTATTCTATAGTACAGATGGTAACAACAATTCAAATAGGAGAAGATGTAAAGAGTGAGCTTGAAAAGTTAAAAACTAACAAAGAAACATACGAAGAAGTTATTGTAAATCTTATGAAATTTGCTGAGCAACAAAAGAGACGCGAACAAAAGCTCTTAATTGAGGGCTATAAAGAAATGGCTTCTGAAACATTGGCTGTAAATAAAGAATGGGAAACAGCAGATAAAAGCTGGGATTAAAATTGATTAAAATTGATTAAAATAAAAAGAGGAGATATAATTTTAGTAAATTTAGGCCCTGTAATAGGCAGTGAGCAGGGCAGAACAAGGCCTGCGGTTGTTCTTCAAAATGATTTTGGGAATGAATATTCTCCTACAACGGTAATTGCTCCTATCACTTCAAAAATATTTACCAAAGAATTTCCCACCAATGTTACAATTCTAAAAAAAGAATCGGGCTTAAATATGGATTCAACAATTTTATTAAATCAAATAAGAACCATTGACAAATCGAGAATTACAAAAAGAATTGGCTCTTTGGATAATCATTTAATAAGCAGAATCAATTTGGCAATAAAAGTAAGTTTGGGCTTAGATTAAGTAATTTCCATTTCCGTCATCAATAAGTAATCTCAAAAAGATTTAACCGGAATTATTTTAATTGGTTTCTTCTCTTGTTTCTACTAAAATCTTTATAAAAAACCCAGCAAATTAAGGCTAAACATGGACACCATGGACACGGCAAAACAAGCTCCACTAAAAGAAACATCTCCATTAAGCAAAGAAACTCTCTCTTTGAGTAAAGAAACTCCTACTTTAAGTATTGAAAATGCTTCTCTTAGCAAAGAAACCCTTTCCCTCTTAAAAAAAGCTGAAAAAACTTATCACGACAATTTTGACGGCAGAACATGGTACGGCCGCTGTATTTTCCTGAGCTGGTACTGCTCTGTAGGTGATTGCAGGTTCTGCTTCCGCACGACAGTCAAACATAAAATAAAACATCCTGCTGACTCCAGACGAACGATGGCTTCAGTGCTTCTGGAAGCCTTGTTCTGCAAGAAGTTTAACTGGAGAATAGAATTTCTTACCGGCGGTTATGGAATCATGCCCTTTGAAGAGATATTGGAAATCATTAAGAACGTCAGCTTAGTTTATGGAGAAAAGATCTGGCTCAATTTAGGCGTTATGGGCCCGGAGCACCTGGAAAGAGTCAGGCCTTACGTCAAAGGCATCTGTGCATCCATGGAAACGTTAACTCCTAAAGTCCATGAATACGTCTGCCCGAGCAAGCCTATTGAACCTTATGCACAGATGCTCTCCCAGCTCAGGTGGTTTAAGAAAAGTGTAGCTATCATTGTCGGATTGGGAGACAAAATTGAAGACATTAAGTATCTCTTTGATTTCATTGAAAAATATAAACTAAACAGAATAACCGTTTATGCGCTCAAGCCGGTTAAGGGAACTGAATACGCAAATGGCCCTTCATTGGAAGAGTTCGTGCAGTGGCTGGCCCATTTAAGAATTCGTTTCCCAAAATTAGAAATCATTGCCGGAACTAATTTAAGAAGGTGCGAGGAAGCAGGCTACTTAATGAAAGCGGGAGCAAACGCCATTACTAAATTCCCGGCGACAAAACAGTTTGGCACGGAAAAAGCAAAGCTGGTTGAGCAACTGATAAAAAACGAGCAGAGGCAGTTCATCAGCAACTTAACTACCCTTCCTGAAATTGACTGGGATAAAGAAATCAGCAGCCTGCCCCTAGAACAGAAACACAGGCAGGACATGAAAGAGAAAATACCTCTTTATTTAAAGAATTTTGGGCATCCAATTGACGCAGATGAGGAATAAGATAAAAAAAACAGGGAGATGAAAAAACAGAGAGATGAAAAAAACACAGCAGAAAATGGGAAATAAAAAAAACGTAGAAATCATGGCTCCAGCCGGCTCGTATGAATCGCTTATGGCCGCTATCAAAGCCGGCGCTGATTCTGTGTACTTTGGCATTGGGCAGTTGAATATGCGCGCCCGCTCGGCAAATAACTTCGCTCTCAGCGATTTAAAAAAAATAGCTAAAATCTGCCGGAAGTACAACAAAAAATCCTACCTGACTTTAAACACAATCATTTACGACGAAGATTTGCAACTGATGAAGGAAATATGCGATACGGCAAAAAAGGTTGGAATAACCGCAATGATCTGCATGGATATCGCTGCACTGTCTTACGCCCACTCTATAGGGCTAGAAGCGCATATGTCCACGCAAGCCAACATCAGCAATATTGAAGCGGTCAGGTTTTATGCACAGTTTGCCGACGTTGTTGTCTTAGCTAGAGAACTGACGTTAAAACAGATTAAAAAAATTGTAGACGAGATAAAAAAACAGAACATTACCGGGCCAAGCGGAAACTTAATCCGGGTAGAATTGTTTATTCATGGAGCTTTGTGTGTATCCATTTCCGGCAAATGTTACATGAGTCTGGCAACTTACAATCTTTCTGCAAACAGGGGAGTATGCCTGCAAAACTGCAGACGGGCTTACCTGGTTATAGACGAAGAAACAGGAGATGAGCTAAAAATAGAAAACAGGTATGTCATGTCCCCTAAAGATTTATGTACAATTGCTTTTATGGGTGAAATACTTAACACGGGCGTTTCCGTGCTTAAAATTGAAGGCCGGGGGAGATCTCCGGAATACGTTTACACAACAGTTAAAGCTTACCGCGAAGCTGCAGAGAGCTATTTTGCAGGAG
Source organism: Nanobdellota archaeon (assembly GCA_040751885.1). Classification (GTDB taxonomy): domain Archaea; phylum Nanobdellota; class Nanobdellia; order Woesearchaeales; family GW2011-AR9; genus JBFMFP01. Next base: position 26,338 of record JBFMFP010000001.1, on the reverse strand, counting down.
CGTACACCAAAGAGAAAGTGGATGCCTGGATCAAAGAATTAGAGAAGGTATTCAACCGCGGCTTTTGGCATGGTGGTTATTACCTTGGAAAAAAATTAGGCGACTGGAGCGGGATTTATGGCTCAAAAGCAGCACAGGAAAAGAAATACCTTGGAACCGTAAAGAACTATTTCTCCAGGGTTAAAATCGGCGAATTTCGCCTGGAAGCAGGAGGACTGAATGTGGGCGATGAAATTCTTATCACCGGACCAACCACAGGAATAGTTAAGCAAACTGTGAAAACAATATTTGTTGACGGAAAAGATGCAAAAAGTGAAAGTGTCCAAAGCGCAAAAAAGGGAGCAAGGGTTACTGTTCCCGTTGCTGAAAAAATCCGTGAAAACGACAAATTGTTTGTGCTGGTGGATAAAATGCTAGTCGATAAAAAGAAGTAAGAGAAAATAAGAAAAAAATAAACAAGATTAAATTAAGAAGAAAAAAGAGACGAAATGAATAATTAATGAATAAGCTTTTTAAATAATTCACTTCTTTGACAAAAAATGCTCTACAAAAAAATTATCCGACCAATACTTTTCAAAATAGACCCGGAAAGAGTCCACAATATTATTTTATTTTATGGCCGGGTTTTAGGTAGATTTTTTCTGGCCAGAAAAGCCCTGAAGAGCGCATTCTATTATGAACACCCTCTGCTTGAGCAGACAATTCACGGAATCAAATTCAAAAATCCAATTGGGTTAGGAGCAGGATTCGATAAAGACGCTAATTTAATGAATATCCTGCCCTCAATCGGTTTTGGATATGAAGAAATAGGCTCCGTTACCGCAAAGCCATGCTCAGGCAACGCAAAACCCCGGCTCTGGCGGCTTCCCAAACACAAATCCATCGTAGTTAATTACGGCCTGAAAAGCAAAGGCTGCAAAGCTATCGCCAGTAAACTTGCCAGTAAACTTAGCGGGAAGAAATTTGCTTTTCCTTTAGGCATAAGCATAGCAAAGACCAACTGCGAGGAAACTGCTGACCCGGAGAAAGGCATTGCTGATTACATAGAAGGATTTTCAACCCTGGAACCTTTTGCAGACTATCTTACTATCAACATCAGCTGCCCAAACGCTTACGGAGGGCAGCCTTTTTCAAACCCGGAACTTCTTGAGAAGCTGCTTGCACGGATCGATTTAATCAAAACAAAAAAGCCCGTCTTCCTTAAAATCTCCCCAGATCTGTCCTTTGCGGAAATAAACAAAATTATCAGTGTCTGCAACAAGCATAACATTCAGGGTTTTATTATTTCTAATCTCGTAAAAAACAGGGAGAAGACGGGCATACCCAGCGAATCATTCCTTAAAATCGGGAAAGGAGGATTAAGTGGAAAAGTGGTCCAGAAATTTTCTGACGACTTGATTTCTTACATTTATAAGAAGACAAAGGGCCGTTATACAATCATTGGCTGTGGAGGGATATTTACAGCAGAAGACGCTTATGAAAAAATCAGGCGCGGTGCTTCACTCCTGCAGCTGGTTACGGGGATGATTTACGAAGGGCCTGCAGTCATCAAACACATCAACAAAGGGCTGGTTGTGCTGCTGCAAAGAGACGGATTTACCAACATTTCTGAAGCAGTCGGGAAAGGGAAGAGATAAAAACTGTTTTTTTAAAAAAGCTAATTTGATAAAATTAAAAAAAATGAGATAAAAGTTTATATAATTCACTTATTTCTTCCCTTGCATGGCTCTAAACAGGCAAAGTAAGGTTGCTATCTTCATTGCTGCTCTGGCTGCTCCTTCTGCCATAGCTACCTGCAGCCAGAAAAACAACATTTCCCCTGACGAAGGTGATCAGCAGATTAGATGTCTTGAAGACATTTGCACAGAGAGCAGCAGCGATGCCCATCCCAGCAAAGATGGTTATTGGATTGGGCTGCCTGTTGATTCCCATTCTGTTAATTCTGAATCCGTAGATTCTGGTTTGCCCGCAAATTATCATCAAGTTGGGAAGCCTACCGACAATGTACCTTATTTGGACCCAAACAAGATGAATCAAGATACCTTAAATCAAGTTCAAGTAAGCAGTGAAGGGCCAAAAGACGGCGGAAAGAAAGAAAAAGATGCAGGAAAAAACCCTCAAGACAGCGGAGTAGACGGCGATGGTGGAAAAATCAGTGAAGCCGGGATTGATTCCGGTGCAGCCGACGCAGAAAGCGGAGATGCTGATGGTGACGCAGAAAACGATGCCGGGGGTTGTATTTATCAGACTTATTTCAGCGGCAATATTCCCCCTTTAAAGACCGACAAAGGGAGTGAATTTAACCAGAAAGTTTCTGAATTCAGTCTTACTTTAGAAAATGAAGCTTATGTAATCACAGGTCAATATTTAGACATTTATGGAGTTAACCACGACGTTCTATGGAAATTAATTTCAGCTAACCAGCAGTCAGCAGATTTATTTGATACCGGCGGTAGGTTTAGTATATCTGGCAAATATAAAGTTCCCAAATCTGCTACAATAGACTGGGGTTTGGCCGACGGAAATGGCAACACTATCGCTTTATACAGCACTTCCAACATCAGCGATAAATTAGAACCTTTTTCAGTGGTTATTGAAATTGACAAAAACAGCCAAAAAGCACGCTTCTCTGCAGATAACGGCAACAGTTTTGAACCGGACAAAGACATTTCCAGCTTAGCAGGACACTACTATTTGTGTATTAAAGGAACAGGAATCTCAGACGGTAAATTTTACTCGCTTCAATCTCTTGAGTTTTGCAAGCAGAATTAAATTGACGCCAGCGCTCGGATTTGAACCGAGAATCCCCGAAGGGACAGGTTTACTTTTAGGTGGCTTTAACCGCCATTTTGATGCGACTTTCTTAAAGCTGCTTCAAGACCTGCGCAATTTTCCGCTTCGCGTAAACCTTTGCTTACGCAAAGTACCAGATTATGCGACGCTGGCATGGTAATGCCGAGTCGCGACCAGAAATCTTAATCTATTTCTGTGCATGCGACGCTGGCAATAATGGAAAGAATTCCTGTTTGATTTTATAAACGTTTAGGTCTTACTTTATCCTTATCACTTCCAAATTCTTTGGAGCTACTGTTTCTATCCTGAAAGTCTTGTGTACAGAAGAAGCCAAATCCAAGCATCTTGAACTTTCACCGTGCACAATGATGATCTTACGCGGCTGGGGATTGCACCGTTTGATAAAATTCATCAATTGCTTTCTGTCAGAGTGTCCGGTTATCTCAACCTTATGCACTTCCATATTGATGTTATACACCTGTCCCTTTCCGTTATCGCGGAACATTACCTCTTTCTCGCCTTCCCTGATGCGGTGGCCCAAAGTCCCAGGCGGCTGGTAGCAGCTAAAAACGAGGGAGTGCTTCTTGCCTTCGCAGAGCTCTTTGAGATATTCAACTGAAGCCCCACCGATAAGCATACCCGAAGTAGCTAAGATCAGGCACGGACCTTCTTCAAGAATGATTTTCTTCCTTTCCTTCGGCAAGCCTACCTGCTTAAAAACAGGTGAAAGAAAAGGGTTGTTCTCTTTGTGAAAGATATGTTCTCTTATATTCCTGTTTAAGAATTCCGGGTAAGCCGTATGTATGGCCGTAACGTCCCAGAGCATCCCGTCAAGATAAACAGGTACTTCAGGAATTCTCTTCTCGCGCATCAGCCGCTCAACAATGATCATAACTTCCTGTGCCCTTCCTGCTCCCAAGACAGGCATTAAAACTTTCCCGCCGCGCTCAAACGTTTTCTGGATGACGTCAATCATGTAATCGTCAGCTTCCCGCTCCATAATTACATTTTCTTTCCCGCCATAAGTGGACTCAATCATCAGCGTTTCAAGCCTGGGGAACTGTGTGTCTGCAGATTCCAGAACATTGCTGCGTGCATATTTCAAATCACCGGTATAAGCAAAATTGTGCAAGCCGTTGCCTATGTTCAAATGGACAATAGAGCTGCCTAAGATATGCCCAGCGTTATAGAAAGTCAGCCTGACGTCGGGAGTAATGTCAGTAACTTCTTCATAATCCGGACAAATGGTATGTAAGACCATCTGCCTGACCTCCTCGCTGGTGTAAATGGGCTCTTTACCCTCAGAACGCTGAATCTTAATCATATCCAGTTGCAGCAAGGACATGACATCCCTTGTCGGTAAAGTGCAGTAAACCGGGCCTGTATATCCAAATTTAAACAGGTAAGGTATCAGCCCGGAATGGTCTAAGTGCGAATGTGTAACCACAACTGCGTCTATCTCGCTGATATTAAATTCAGGAGCATCAAGGAATGGATATGACTCTGCTCCCTCCTGCCCAGGATCTATGCCGCAATCTAAAAGAACTCTTGATTCCGGCGTCTGCAATAAGAAACAGCTCCTCCCAACCTGCCTGGATGCACCTAAACAGGATAGGCGAACCCATTCGTGTTTCTTTTCCCTGATCCAGCCGTCATAAATCCTGTGCCCGGTCTTGTCAAGAAATTTTTTCCGTTCAGCAGCATTTTCGTATAGGACTGAACGGATGCCTTCAATCAGCCTGGACCTTATCGGAGGCAGGCGTTGAATTAATGGCACCCAGAAGGTCTTCTCACGAATCTCTTTAAGGTACTCTCCCTGCTTCCCGATGACCAACCCGGGCTTTTCAGCATGAATGATCACCTGTGACCTGGGCGGATCAAAAATAAATTCCTGTGCGCAGGCTTCTTCGGGGATAATTTGCTGGATAAACTTTTTAGCCTCTTCCAGCTCCATGCATAAAGAAGGATCGGGACGCAGCTCTATCCTCTTCCTGAACTCTTTGACGGCATTGCGGATCGTTCCGCCATTATCTATGAAAAAATCTTTGTTCTTTGTGTACAGCACTATGTTAGCGCCTTCAAATGCTGCATCAGATATTTTTCCTTCCGGCAGCAGTTTAATTATCTCTTTAAGTATATCGGCCATAATTAATTTTGTATTTAACCTCGTGTTTAATTGTTATCTATTTATTATAAATGCTCAATTTGCTTAATTATTTGAATTACCTAATTATTTGAATTGCTTAATTATTGAACTGAATTATTTGAAATTTAATGCTACAAACTAATGTTGCAAACGTTACAATTATGATTTTAGCTGTTGACAATCACTAAACGAATTGGTTAATTATCTAAAACTAGTAGAAAAATTACAAGCTGCAAACTAATTCTTTCCTCATCACCCGCTTGATTTCCCTGTCTGTTATGGTAACTACATCTATTCCGTTGCCAGTTGCACTGTCCCTCTGCAATGCTGTATTTACTGCTTTGACAGCCAAATTGACAGCTTCGCTGACAGTCATGTCTTTTTTATAATGTGTTTCTAAAACACCGTAAGCAAAAACCGAGCCTGAGCCGGAAGAAACAAAGTCCTGCACTTCCGTAACGCTTCCATCCGGGTATAAATCATATAAATGAACGCCTTCATTGTCCTTCCCGGCAAGCAAAAAGTGGGCAATGCCAAAAATCATGCTCATTTTTCTAATGTTTGAATATAACAGCCCGCCAAGCAGGTTGGCCGCTTCTTTCACAGAAGGGCTTTTGTACGTGCGCACTTCCTTAAGCTTAAGCTCAGCTTTGATCAGCTTGATCATCAGCTGGGCATCGGATACAGTTCCAGCGATAGTCACAGCAAAATCATCTGAAAGGATATGGACTTTTTCCGCCCTCTTGTCCACAATCATATTCCCGGCCGTAGCCCTTTTATCTGCAGCAAGGACAACGCCGTCCTTACACACTATCCCCACTGTTGTGGTTCCTGTCTTTAATCTTTCTTCCATTTAATAACACCCAGAATGATTAACATCCATCATTTAATTAACGTACACCCATCATTTATTTTTTATGAAAATGGTTGTTATTTTTAAATGTTTTGGTTGTGAAATTTCATTGTTTAGTATCATAATCGGTTTACATTTCTTTAGGTTTATAAATTAAGAAAAAAAGTTGATGATCCAAAAGGAGGATTGAGAACAATGTATAAACTTAATGAAAAAAAAAGAAAATGGATTATTCGGCAAATAAAGAAAGGAATAGAAAAGAAAGAAATAGCCTGCGCTATGATGATTAGTAGAATGGGACTGTGGAAAATAGAGCAACAGTATAAACAATAGATTTTGGTTTACATTTTGAAAAAAAAGAAACCTGCGGGGTAGTGGTGTTTTTATTTATAAACATTTAAAAATGAATTTTTTATTTTTAGTGTAAACCAAAATCGGTACTATACATTAAGTAAGACGCTGCCACACAATGCTGGGTTGGAGCGAAGCGGAAAGAGTTTTTGCGGGCATAGTTGTTTCGTTAATATGACAAAGAGGCAGTCTCCTCAGAAAAGTATATAAATCAATCAGGAAATTAACTTAGGATGCAAAAAGAAGTATCGTGTGGGTTTGTATTATACCAAAAAGCACCAGAAATATTTTTTTTATTATTAAAACATCCCAATCTTGGAGAATGGGAGTTCCCAAAAGGACATCAAGAACATTCTGAAACGTATTATGATACCGCTAAGCGGGAACTGACTGAAGAAGTGAACTTTAATGTTGATAAAGATATTACCATTGCAAAAGAAAATAGACAGTTGAAGAGTTTTACCTATGAATATAAAGCTCCTTCTGGTTCTTTACGAAAAATGGTATTATTTGTTGGTCTGTGTAATAAGAACCCTATTATTTCCTCGGAACATAGGGGATTCGCTTGGTTTACTTTTGAAGAAGCTAAGAAACTACTAAAATTTTCCGAAGTTTGCAATTGTTTGGAAGAAATTTATAAATTTGTGAGAACTTCTTCCAATGACTCCAAAATTTCAGAGTGAACTACTTTTGGATCTGCTGACCCCCCAGTAATTTTCAAACTATAAGGATAGCGTTTAATTTCCTGCTGATAAAGTTCTCTGGCCTTGCTCTGTTCTGGTATACTAAATGCATTCCTTTGACGCTGTAAAGTACGTTCTTGAGCAATATCAACTGGACAATCTAAATATAATGTAATTGTATATTGTAATGGATCTAACCCCAAAGGGTTTAATATTGTTGACCTAACTGCATCTGGATTGTGCTTGATGCCAAATCGCTGCATTTTTTCAAGGGTATAAACACAATTAGATAAAAGAAATCTATCCACAACGGCAATATCATAATGTTCTTGATCACAAAATCTCACCCAATTCATAAACTGGAAAAAAAGTGATTCTTGTATTATTCCTAAAGCAGTTTCCGGATTTTTGGGCCGTATTTGTTTTATGAGAGGATATACCTCTCCCGTATCTAAATATCTAACTGAACTGCTGCGAGACAAATAATCTACTAATAGTTTAGCCTGTGTAGATTTACCACACCCTTTTATCCCCTCAAAAATAATGGTGGTGTCTGAATTAAAAATGGTTGAGGTTGTCATTTGTTTTTTTACCCTCTTTATATAATACAAAGTCTATATGCCGGGGTGTCCAATTAATGCTCTCTGCAATTTTTTCTCCGGGAACCATCCCTTTCGGATTGAATGGATAAATTAATGATTGATTGTTTCCTGCAGAGTATAAAATTAAACAATTTCTTTCCAAATCTACCCAATCTCTTAGATAAAAAGGAAACGGAGTTCTATCTTCCGAGTTCATTACTGGTATTCTTTCAGTTTTTAAATTAAATACAGAGGAAGGAAATGATCTTGCTTCAATGAATTGCCCTGGAAAACTTTTCCTAAAATAGTAATCAATCTTAGTTCTTAATTTTGGTAAAGAATCGCCTATTCTCTCTTCGAGTGCTTTTTTGAAACCAAGAGCGTGTGCTGGATTTGAACTAGTAGTTAACCATCTGTTAGAATATAAAAATGGCTTTTTATAAAATTCATCGAAAGCCTGACGCTTTAAATGAATCCACTCAACCAAATCAACACCTTTATCTTGTGATGAATACCATTGTAATAACTCCAAAGCTCTTTCAGAAAGGATATTCTGGATTCTTTCATTTCCTTCTTGTTCCTCAGTAAGTATCCAAAAATCTAAATCAGAATCTATATGGGAAATAGTTTTCTTCTCGTCCTCCCAACAATACTCGCGTATGCTTTTGCCAAATTACCCAAGTTTTCACCTGGTGCTGGCGGATCAGGAAGATCTATCTTTTGAGTTAAACTTCCTGTGATAAAAGCACCTATTATGTCTGGAAAAGTTAAGCATAAGTCTGTAATTATTTCTTTAAATTGATTGTATTCTTCTCTAGAAAACAGTAATTGTAAAGTCGATTGCTCAAACGTAATGGCATTGACCATTTTTTTAGGTTATTCGCAACCAACTATACTCACTCGCATAAATAATTGAGCGAATAGATGCTCGTTCGTAATAAGCAAAGCGCACTGTTCATGCTCAAATATTTGTGCGCTTTGCTATATTTAAAGTTTATGTTTATTTCCACTCAGAAGTAAGAACATTATTACTTATTGACCAAATTGGCGAATTAGATGACGCTGTGGATTGGTTAGAAAAAAAACAGGGATGAAATTAGAAATAATATATTACAGAGAAATAAATTAACTAAATTCTCATTGTTTTATATCATTTGGTATTCAATTCTTTATAACTATTTCATTCTCATGTCTTACGAAATCCCGCAGCAACTGGAATACCCAGAGAAAATTATCTTCGGATTGACGTTTAAGCAGTTGATTTACGCGATATTTTACCCAAAAAAAGAAAGAGCCCCAGGTGGGAGTTGAACCCACGACCTCCTGATATCTTGCTATGCTTTTTTTAAATTTTGCAAACATAGCAGATAAAAGCACCCTACAAGTCAGGTGCTCTAGCCACTGAGCTACTGGGGCGATTGACAAAGGAGATTATAAGAATTATTTATTAAGCTTTGCTTGTTAGAATAATAAACAAAACGAAATCAAGAAAAATAAACCCTCGGAAACAGAGAACAGGAAACTCTAAAAACAACTCTACCTATACGACTTCTGCCGTGCTGCCCTTGCCTTGCTGTCGTTAGGCTTACGTGCTTCTTTCCTTCTCACGTCGGCAACCAACAGCAGCCTGTCGTATTCGCCAAAAGTTTTCTCCAGCTGCGGCTCGTGCTCAACCAGGGCACGGGCTACGGCCAGCCTTGCTGCATCTGACTGCCCGTTAACTCCCCCGCCAGCCACATTTATAGTGATATCCACCCCCTTGGCGATATCTCCCGCCAGCAGCAGCGGCTCGCTTATCCTTAACCTCTGCAGCTCGTCAGCAAAATTATGCAGAAACTGGCCGTTAATAATAATTTTCCCGCTGCCCGGACTAAGCATAGCTCTTGCGGTAGCCCTCTTTCTCTTCCCTTGCACCTGAATCACTTTCTTTGCCATCTTCCTTTCAGATAATCACAAACCTCGCCGACAGTTATATATTTTAAGTTAGGCAATTTTTTTGCCAACAACTGCTCCAAAGCAATTAATTCCTTTCCGCTAAACTCACCGGGAATTCCCACGTGGCACATCACGCGCCTGAACGCTTCTTTCCCCCTAGCCATCTTCCAGGGAAGCATTCCTCTTATTGTCCTGCGCACAAACCTGTCAGGAACGCGTGAATATTTAGGGCTTTTTAAAGGATACCCTCCCCGGCTAATTTTTTCCTTCTCCCGGGCAAAAGTATTAACCTTGTTCCCACTAATAATAATTTTTTCACAATTGACAACCTCTACGGTCTCACCAAGCAGAGCTTCTTTGGCTACTTTGGCTGCCAACCTTCCTAAAATCATTCCTTCACCATTATATATTTTCATCTTAATTCCTCAAATCCGAGATTACGCCTACCCCAAAATCCTCACTTTCCTGCCCTCAGGATTTTCATGCAACAACTGCTGGATGGACAGTATCCTTCCCTTGGCATCCTCAATCTTCCTTCGTGCTTCCTGGGAAAAGCTTACTGCCGCAACGTCAACCTTCTTGGTCAATTCACCGACGCTTAACACTTTCCCGGGAACGACTATAGTCTCCCCTTCACGGGCATATTTCTCAATTTTATAAACGTTAACAGTCCTTCTCTGCCGGCTTGGTTTTTTAATATCGTCTGCAACCCTTCTCCAGAGCTTGCTTTCCCTTGTCTTATCTTCCAGCTGAACGAGTAATTGCTGCAACTGATAGTTCATTGGACCTGTTCTTTTAACCATATAGCATCACAACATCAAATTAATTTTTCCAGTTCTTCTGTCTTTTCAATCAAAATATCCGCACATTCAGACAAGATTTCCTTACAAGATAATTGTCCCCAGCTTTCTAAAGTGAAAATAATGTTGTCTGAATATTCCAACGAAATCCCGGAGTCGGTCTTTGCATAAACCTCAAGCAGGTTGCTGTCATAGACTTTTTCATCAACCAGCTCCACTCTGCTGTCTTTGATTTTAAACACGCCGTCAGTGCATACTTGAGCAAGCTTTTCCGCATCTTTTACTTTTCCTACCTTAACTATCGGCTCTTTTTTGTAGAAAGCCAGGCCCGGAGTCCATTTGCTATGCTCTTTTCCCTGGCCCAGAACTGCAGTCATAACCAGATCTATTTTTTGTCTCGCCAGCAGTTTAACTACAGGCATATTTTCAAAGGCAAAAGTGCATTTAGGGTCGGAACTTTCCGCTTCCCCGGCATAAACGTAGCCCTTCTTGCTCGCTTTCAGCTTGAGTTGGAGAGTACACTGGGCGCTTTTTTCCTTAACCTCGTCTTCGTTTTTAGGCAGCCTGTAGCTTTTAAGATCGGTTTTTATGGGAATTAAACCCAAGCGCAGCGCCAGCATTTCATCATAAAGAGAAGAGCTGTTTTCCTTTATTTCTATTTCTTCTATTGCCAGAGTGGGAACTTCTTCAATGATTAATCTGCGGATGGTATTAGCAAAAACTTCATCGCTGCCCTTAAGCAGAAAGGACATCTTCTTGGTTTTTTTTTCTTCTTTTATTTTTTCGCATTTCATTTTTACACTCCCGCCGATTTTACTTTTCAGTCTTATTTTACTTTTCTGTCTTTATACCCTTCTGCCTCTGCGACCTCCTTTCGCCCTGCAGCCATTGTGCGGCTCCGGTGTAACCTCTTCTATCTTACCTATCCTTAGCCCGCTTCTGGACAAAGCACGTATAGCTGCCTGAGCGCCCGGGCCGGTATTCATAGGACCGTTATGACCACCCTTGCCCCGAACGTGAATATAGAGGCCATTGATGCCTTTCTCATGGCAGATTTCAGAAACTTTCTTTGCTGCACCCATAGCTGCAGTCGGGGAGCTTTCTAACCTGTCGGATTTAACCATCTGCCCCCCGCTGGAACGGGCAATCGTTTCCGTACCGGTTATATCGGTTACAGTAATAATAGTATTATTATATGAAGAATAAATGTGCGCAATGCCCCAACGGATTTTTTGCTCCGGCGGGCCCCTTGCGAACCTCTCCCTGCCCATTTCTATTCTCATTGTTCTGCCTCGTTGATGTTTTCTATTCCTTCAGTTAATCCTGCTGCTGCCTCTTCAGCCAGCGGCACTTCTTCCACCTGCCCGCTTTGCTTACCTTTTCCCTTCACCCGGCCGGCTTTGCTTTTCTTCTGGTACTCCCTGATTGCTTCTGCCTCTTCTTGGACACTTTTTTGGGGAGTTACACGTTCGGGATGCTCTTCGCTGGCCAGGGATGACTTGTTTTTAAAGGCGACCGAACCCTCTTCTTTTAACGAGACAAGGTAAGAAGGTGTAGGGATTTCCTTATCGCCGAGCATAATATGCCGGTGGATAATGAATTGCCGGGCTTGTTTTATGCTCCTTGCAAAACCTTTTCTGAAAACGATGCTTTGCAGGCGCCGTTCTATGATATCCTTTAACTCCAGACTAAGAATGTTATCAAGCTCTGAATTTGGCAGCAAAAGGCCCAGGCTTTCCAGTGCCGCCAGCACCTGTTTCTTTTCTACATCAGCCTGCTTTGTTTTTGTGGCAATAAGTTTTTTGGCGATATTTTTATACTTTTTCAAAAATGAGCTGGCGATAAGAATTTCTTTTTTGTTTTTTAAGCCATATTCTTTCATAATCACTCTTTCATTTTCAATAGCACTCCTGCTCCATGGATGCATGGGTGTAAAATACTTCTTTTTTAATTTTTTAGGATCGCCCATTTTAATTAACCAACCTTTAATTAACCAACTTTAGCTATTTATTTTTCTCTTTATTCCTCTCTACTTCTTCTCTTTACCGCCTTTACTTGGCTTTTCTTTAGCTGCGCTACCGCCTTCAGCAGGCACTTTTTTCTTAGCGACGCCAACAACTTTACCCTTGTTTTTCCTGAAGTGTGATTTTGTCCTCTGCCCGCGCACAGGCAGGCCCTTCTGATGCCTTACTCCACGGAAAGACTTTATTTTCTTTAAGCGCTTTAAGTCATTTTCACGGACAAAAGTCAATGTTCCTGTAAGAAGGTGCTTGTCCTCGCCGCTTTCATAATCCCTCTTGCGGTTAAAAAACCAGGAAGGAATCCCGTTACCGGCCGGATCCAACACCGCTTTATTCAGCTGCTGAATATTTTCATCACTCAGATACCCTGCTTTGGTTTGCCTGTCAATACCTGCGACTGCGCAGACAGCATCAGCAAAATTTATGCCAATGCCTTTTATTTTAGTCAGGGCAAAACGCGTTTGTTTCTCTCCCGGCAAATCCACATTGGCAACCCTGACGATATGCTTAAAATTAGAATCAAACTTTTCAGCTTTTTCAGCCTTTTCTGCTTTATTAGGGTTTACTCTATTAGGGTTTGCTCTTTCCGCCCGCCTGTTTTCTGCCTGTTTATCTGCCATAATGCTAAGAGTATAGATTTTTTTTATTGCTTATAAAGCATGAAATACTTTTAAGCTAGAGAAAATTATTTTTCAATTTTCTCGTTTTTGAGCTATTTTTCTTTTATTCTGCTTACTTTTATTTCCCGGGAAATATGCGCAAGAAAGGCAAGAACAATATAAGCATAATAAGGCACTAAACTTGCACCAGACATATTCTTATAATTTTCAGCCCTATACGCGTTAACTCGGACTTTTGTGTTTGGAGAAGTGGTTTGTTTATAAAGATTACGTGTGAATTTTACATGGCAGGATTTCTTGACTTTATTTAACTATCTTACTAAAGACTTTCAGGAAGATAAAGACTTTTAGGAAGACGCTCTCACCGACGTCTTTAAAGTTTTTTTCTTTTTCCCTTCCCCTTCTTCCTTCTCCCTCAGCCACCTTTTCCATTTCAAAAGAGTATAATTGACAGGATTTTTTATTTTTGTACATAAACTGTCGGGAGTGCATATCCTCAGCCCTTTGTAATAAGCTTCATTATTGCAGTTGGGCGGTAACTTATCACCTTTAAAATTGCTCATCTGTCCTTTGATGTAAACTTCCCGCAAGGATTCCCTGTTTTTTTCCTTGTTCCATTTATGCAAATAAGCTTCAATTTCTTCCCTGCTCCAGCCGAGCTTGCCCAGAAAATTCATCAGCACAAAGACGGACCTTTTCCTTCCGTCCTCCATGCCCTTGAGAACTGTTTTAATGCATGGCGGAAAAAACTCTTCTTTGATTGGACTCTCAATCTTAAACTCTTCAAAATTTCTGTCTTTATTATGCTTATGCTTCTCAGAGAATTCCTCACGGGCTTTGTCCTCTTTTACTTTAACTTCAAAATCCATGGCTTTGATGAGCAGTTCTCGTGCACTTTCCCTGCTCACCTCCCGGCAGAGAAATTCAAACATAGGTGTTAATATTACTTCCGGCTTAGCCATCTCTTTGCTGAAATCTATGACTTTATCCGGGCTTATGGGCAGGCTTACCAGCCCGGACTTTTCATGCAAAGAATAGGGCATCCTGTACAAATGGCGGGAAGAAAGCAAAATAGTGTCTATTCCTAAGAACGGCTCTACGTCAAGCAGCGGGACATTGTCGCCAAACTCATTTTTCTCGTAGCAAATGATGCCTCCTTTGTCTAAGCCCACTTTCTGCCTCACGGCAGTAAAATCGTTATTTTCAAATTCCATTATCCTTCTGGCCAGCTCCCTTTTAATGTTTTCTTTAATGTAGAGGGCAATTTTCTTAGACGCTTCCGGGAAGAGATTTTTGGTCAGAGAATTGCCTACCTGCTTTGGAAAAGCCTCAAAAGGAATCCCTATATGAAACCCTTTATTCCCGGAAAATTTCAGGGAGATATCTTCAGCACCATTGTATCTCAGGAATTTAATAATCAAATCCGCACATATTTTGCTGTAATCAACAATCGCGCAGTCTATATCCAGCACTAAATCCCAGCCGATGCGCAGCTCATCCAGCTCCTTCCTGCTGGAGTTGCTGCCCAGAAAAAGAGGATTCTCCCACAACTCTTCGCTGCAGTGAAAGGAAGTTACCCCCTGCATGGCCAAATTAAGTATCTCCTGAGGATAAGAAAGCGCATCCGGCCTTTTGCCGAAAGTATCTCCGTAACGCGTCCCGACTTCTTTATTCCGGGCATGCGCAACTATAGCTTCCTGAATGTCCTTCCTTTTATAGAATCTCAAACAGGCTCCTTTGTCAAGCATAAGTGTTCAGAAACAGGCGGATTTAAAATATTTCTCTTTTGATTTTTTTTATTTTTGTTTCTTTGCTTTTTATTTCTTTATTTCTTTGCTTTTTATTTCTTTATTTTTTAAGAATACTTACAAGCCGCTAACTTCTTTCCTGAAATCCTGTGCTTTCTTTCTTAAGCTCCTGAGCGCTTCCTTAAGCGCTTTTCTCGGCTCTAGGCCCTTCGTTTCTATGAGAAATCGTGGGACACCAATAAGGGGGTGGTCTATTCTGTAGGTGGCAATAGAAACACCTTTGATATCCAGCAATTCGTGCTTTAAGGCATTACAGAGGGTATGTGTTTCCCCTTTAAGCTCAAAGAGAAGCCTGCCCTTGTCTTCCTCTATAACATTAAATTCCATATTCATCAACTATTTTTCAGTTTTGTTTATAAAGATTTTGGTAAAAATGAATTACCACTAATTGAAAGCAAAAATGGAAGTAAAAAAAAGAACGTACAAGAAAATTAAGGACTTAAATTAAAGGCTTGAATTAAAGACTTAAATTAAATTAAAGACTTAAAAAAAAGTTTTATCTTCACCCGCCAAAAACCTTTCCATAATTCTTCCAAATCTGCCCGGCGGCTTTTTCCTTAGAAATTTTTTTTATCTCTGCAATTTTCTTTATCGTCTCTGCGACATAAGCAGGCTCATTTTTTCTGTCGGGAAAGGGGCTCAGCCAGGGGGCATCAGTTTCGGTAAGCAACTGCTCCAAACGAACCATATCAACTAAAATCTGAAAATGCTGCAACCTGACAATATTGGGAGGAACAGAAAAATAATAGCCCAAATCGGCAGCTCTTTGAATTAGTTTTTTATTCCCGGAAAAACAATGCATGATTACCGGGACTTCTTTTTCTTTAATCTCTTCTTCAAGAACGTCAATGCTTTTTTCTTCGGCTTTCCGCGAGTGGACGACTAGCGGCTTTTTTATTTTCCTGACAAAACGGATAATCTTCCTGAAATTTTCTTCCTGCTGCTGGTGATGCTCTTTGTCCCAGAAGAAATCCATCCCTGCTTCCCCGACAGCAACGATATTATTTTTGTTTTTCTCAATAAACCTAAATTCCTCTTCCAGGTCAATAGGAACTGTTTGCCGGGGCAATCCGCTTTCTCCCTCTGCAAGGCCCAAAGCATCTATCGGGTAAATGCCCAAAGAGACTTTAATGATTTTGTCTTTCTGTTCAGCTTTCTCTGCTAATCTCAGAACATCTTTATTTGCCGGCGGATTCACACCAGAAACAACGATTGCTTTCACGCCTGCTTTTTTGGCTCTGCTTATAACTTCACCTAAATCGTCTTTAAACTTCTCATGGTTCAGGTGGCAGTGGACGTCTACAAGATTCATTTCTTTTAAGAATTGGTGAAGAAGATATAAAGGTTTTGGGAATGGAATAATTTCTTTATTTAAATAAAAAAAATAATAATAAAAAAGAAGATTATGCAAAAGTCCTATGCTTGTAGGGATTTGTAGCTTATCATGAATAAGAAAAACCCTATTCTTTATTGTTGTTTATTAGGTTTTTAAAAAAACAGTCTTATAATCAAGTACTTCTGGTTCTCAAGATGAGGTAAAATTCGAAAAGATGTTGGATATTCTTAAACACAGCGAAGTAATTTTATTATAAATTTCAAAATATAAAAAAAACAAAAAAATCAAGTCCCTGTTCCCCCATAGCAGCCGGTTAGTCTTTCCAACGGATAAAACCCTATTTGGATAAGCGTTATTTTTCTGGCAATCTCTTCCGGAGAAGGTAATAAATCGCGAATTCTGTCTAAGCTCCCGTCGCTTTCCCCATCGCAGGGAGAACAAAGCCTGTCAATAGCCTGAGTAACATCACACGCAGTGGGGAAGCCTGGCGATTGTAAAAGAGATTGGTAAGAGATCTCTGCTCCCGGTTGATAATCCAGGGGTTGATAACCTTGATTTGCTGCATTCATTTTCATACCTCCGAAAAACATTAAGCTTTTCAATGTTCTTTAAGCTGTACTTATACTTAATTTACTCCTGATATAACCTGAAACCTGATGAAATTATTGGGGAATATTTTGGGGAATAGGAAGAAAAGACAATTAAGTATATAAATGTTACTCTTTTGTATATTGGTTGGTTAAAACCGCTACTGCCAAACCTGTACGGTAAAAGAAATTAATTACAATTATATTCGTTGCTTTCAGGGCATCTTTGAGTCATTGCCTTTGCTTCTTTGTGACTGACTTTTCCGTTTTTATCAGTATCAGCCCAACGACACACAGCTTCTCAAAAGTGCCACCGCTATATAAAGCTTTCGTCTTTTCGTGGTAGTTACACCATAACCAAAACATTTTTATATTAATGGTAATTATTTATACCACATGGTAGATAAAACAACCGATAATAAACTGAGAATTTTGAGCCTCTACAGATCAAACTACCTCGCGCAGTATCATGTTAGAGAAATGGCTAAATTAACCAAAAAAAGCCACGTTACCCTACTTCCTCATCTTAAAACGCTAGAAAAAGACAAAATTCTCATCGCCAAAACCATCGGCAAAAACAAAGTTTACGCCATGAATCTGGATAATATTCTCACTAAAAATTACCTTACCATCAGCGAACTCTTTGAATCTATAACTTTCCAAGAGCAGGTCTTTCTCATCAAAAAAATAACTGCTGAGATTTCCAAGCTTAAACTTTCAGGTTCGTTTGTCCTGTTCGGTTCTTATGCTAAAAAAACATTTAAAGATGACAGCGATATTGACATCTTCTATTTGGCAGAATTAAAAGAAACCGAAGCCACAAAAATAAAATCTATTGGAAAAACCTATGGAAAAACCATTAATCTTAAAACTGCCACAAGTGAGAATTTTGAGAGTGCATTAAGAAAAAAAGATGCTTTGATCATAGAAATTTTAAAGTATCACATCATCTTGCAAAATCCTGATAATTTCATAAATGGATTGTGGAAGTATTACCATGAAATCTCATGAAAACAATGTTTTCAGGAGACACCAAAATTATGAGGTGGTTTTGAGTGTCAGAGGATAAAAATCCCAAAAGTCATGTTTCTTGGTGCTGGCAGCAAAAACGAGGCATTAAGCTTGAAGAACCAAATAACAATCTATGTGATGCCTACATCGAGAAAGCAAAAAGTGCGCTGAACATGTTGGACTCTGCCATTGAAAAAGAAGAAATTGATTGGATAGCAACAACAGCCTATTACTCTCGGTATTTTGCTCTTTATGCTTTACTCCAAAAATGTGGTATAAAGTCAGAAATTCATGATTGCACCATTTCATTAATGCACTTTCTTTTTGTTGAGGAAAATATCATCCCTGAAGAACTCTACACCGAATTGCTCTTGGCTAAAGACTTGAGGATAGATACACAGTACTACGTGACAGAACAAATAGACAAAGAGAAATTGAAAACCGATTCAGCGACAGCACGAAACTTTGTTCTGAAAATAGAAGAAGTGATCGAGAACGTGACACCTGAACAAATCAGTGAAATCAGACAAATACTTACTAACGCCCGCCCCCAACGATAATTCTAGTTCTCGCTCGTAGGCCGGCGAAACTAACAGGAATTTCCATACGCTAACACTTGGAGCAGAAAAGCCGCTTCGCCCCATTCTGGAGAGATAGTCGTCAATCGTCTGAGGGATGTACTGCTTTGGCTCTTTTGTTT
This sequence comes from Nanobdellota archaeon, assembly GCA_040751885.1. Classification (GTDB taxonomy): domain Archaea; phylum Nanobdellota; class Nanobdellia; order Woesearchaeales; family GW2011-AR9; genus JBFMFP01. The sequence continues at coordinate 8,113 of JBFMFP010000001.1, read as the reverse complement.
TGAAGTAGTGCTCCCTAAGGAAATAAGTATCATGCAACCCTTCTCCCATTTTATCTCCGTGGCGTATAAATCAAAGTATATATTAACAGGGCAGGGAGGAATAAAAACTTTTCTATAGAAAGTGAGACAAAAAGCCATGTTGACTTATAGAACTCTTACTAACCAAAGACATCACGGGCAGAAAATCAAGGGGAATTCCCCCTTGCGCCCTATTATTAATTTATGTATAAAATATTAACAGATATTATCTTCTTTTCTTCTTTTTAGGCTTAGACTTTCCGGCCAACTTTCCTGCCTTTGCCAGCCTAATTAATTTCCTGACTTTAGAATGCTTGCCCTTCCCGCTGGGGCTTCTGCCTTTCTTTCGTGCAGATTTCGCGGCTCCTTTCCTAACAGATTTTTTAGATTTCTTTCCTGCCTTTCTGGAATGCTTTCTCTTAGCCATCTTCACCTCAAACCACATTAAACCCCACCATCTGGACTCGGTGAAAGAGTGCCTTAAACAACGCTACTATCAACTTAACCTTTGAGGGCTGTTTTAAAGGTGATCTCCTTCGTTGCATAGGCAAGCGTAAGAAGCACAGGTTTCGTATGGTGAGTTATAGTCCAGACACCATATTAATGGCGAGTGCTTGAACAGAGGCTGCTATGCGGACATCCTTTTCAGGACAACCGAACTATCCCTGTTGAAGTTTAACGGGAGAATGTTAAAACAAGCCCTTCTATTTAAGTTTATGCAATCACTTGCGAGTAAAAAAAGAAAGATATTCAAAAAGACTTATAAATAATTAAAAAAATTTAACTAAAAATGGATCCCATCCGCAAGTCAGGAAGCTAGAATTTCTTATTCTTTTCGCAGATTAGTCTTTATTATTTTAGTTTATTTTATTGTTTTTGCGTATAAAAGATTATTACAAAACAAATTCAAAACTGTATTAAACAATCAAGAGGTTTACAAAATGAAATCAATCCGGGAAGAAAACATAAAATCCAAACATCTCCAATACGGTGCAGTCAGGGAATGCATAACCCTGGAAGGACACCCGCAGATAGAAGGCTACAATTTTGAGAATGAGTTTGACTTCCAAAAATTCCTTAACGCTTATGCTCACAGCGGTTTTCAGGCTACGCACTTAGCCCGGGGAATTGAAATTGTCAAGGCAATGCGCAGGGAGAAGGCAACAATTTTCCTGGCTTTTACTTCCAACCAGGTCAGCTCGGGAAACAGGGAAATCATAAAATATCTTGTAAAACACAAAAAAGTTGATGTTTTAGTAACTTCAGCAGGAGGCATTGAAGAAGACATCATCAAATGCCTCAAGCCCTTTGTGCTGGGAAATTTTGATGCTCCGGGAGGAATTCTTTTTGACAGCGGAGTGAACAGGACGGGCAATATTTTTGTTCCCAATGACCGCTTTGCTTATTTTGACGAATTCATGCAGAAATTTTTTGCCCGGATTTATGCAATACAGAAAGAAGAAAACAAAATATTCTGCCCAAAAGACCTGATTAAAGAGTTAGGCAAGGAAATCAATAATGAAAATAATGAAGGCTCTATCCTCTATTGGGCAGCAAAAAATAACATCCCCGTCTTCTGTCCGGGGATTATAGATGGCTCTTTGGGGGATTTAATTTTCTTCTTCAAGCAGAGCCATCCTGATTTTCTTCTTGACGTCAGCAAGGAGATGAAAGATATGATTGATTTAGTCTTAAACTGCGGAAAAACAGGCGCAATTATTTTAGGCGGGGGAACGAGCAAGCATTTCACGCTCAACGCCAATATCTTCAAAGAAGGATTGGATTATGCCGTGTATATTAATACTGCCCAGGAATACGACGGTTCTGATTCAGGAGCAAGAGTGGACGAAGCAGTCACCTGGGGAAAAGTAAAAGCTAATGCTCCCAATGTTAAGATTCATTGTGATGCAACCATTGCTTTTCCGCTGCTTGTAGCCGGGAGTTTTGCGCAGGAAGATGCACAGAAAGATGAAAAGTAAGTGGGTGTTGTAAGTAGATGTTAATGTAAGCAAATGCTAAAAAGAATAAACTCATCTCTCCAAATAGCTCATTTCTCCAAATGCGACGGCCAGGCATAACTGGTCTGGAAAGGCTTTACTTCTTCGTAAGGGTGGTACCTCTTTAATTTAAACCACTGTTTTATAAAATTAAGAAGGATGTAAACTTCCTGATATAACTCTTTTTTCCTTTGATTCATTATTACATCATAGATCCTGCGGGAAAAAAGCCCGCCAACATGCCTGAGCAGAGAATGCCCGGCAAATTTCTCTTTGTATTTCTCTTCAATAAAAGCTTTGACAATGATTTCAACTTCCCCTTTATTTACCTTTAGCTTTTTCCCTTCGCGGACAACTTCAGTAGAGATCAGCTGCAGGCAGTGGTAGTCAAAATCAAGGTAATAGGTCAGCATGGGCGCACCTTCGGGATTCCTGTGCATCCGCCAGCGTATCCATAACTCTTTAGCCCCATCCCGGCCAATGCGCTCGCCATAAAAAGTTTCGTATTTATCAGATTTATCCTGAATATCCGTCCATTGATATTCGGCCAGCCATTCGTGCAGCGCTTCATAAAAAGTCTTCATGTCAAAGATGTCTTTATACTTAACACTGGAAGATGCAACTTGAACAAGCTGATCTTTTGGAATAGGTTTTGCGGGCATGGTTAAGACCAAAAATTTTACGTATATAAATGTTTAGGAGGTGCAGTTATATGTTTAGGGGACGTGGTTATGAATTCTTCAATTCTCAGCAGGCGGTTGTATTTTGCTGTCCTTTCTCCCCGGCAGGGAGCGCCAGCCTTAAGCATTCCACAGCCAATGCCTACAGCCAGGTCGGCAATGAACGCATCTTCCGTCTCGCCGGAACGGTGGCTGACCATCACTTTCCAGCCGTTTTTGTAAGCTGATTGTACTGCCTGAAGAGCTTCTGTTAAAGTACCAATCTGGTTTACTTTCAGCAATAAACAGTTACAGCTTTTTTCTTTGCTGGCTTTTTCTATTCTTTTGATACTGGTGACTGTTAAATCATCACCTACAATTTGGATACCGCTTCTCTTTTTCAATTCTGCAAAACTGGAAAAATCATCCTGCTCAAAAGGATCTTCAATGGAAATTAGGGGATATTTTTTAATCAGCTTAAGATAATAGTTTAGTAATTCATCTTTTTTTATTTTTCTGTGAATATGATAATAACCCTTTTTATAAAACTCAGACGCGGCACAGTCCATCGCTAAATCCATTCTTCCAGCATAACCAGATTTTTTTATCGCTGCTATCAATAAATCAAAAGCCTCTTCCGCTGTTTTTATCGGCGGAGCAAAACCCCCTTCATCACCGACATTAACTGCGTTTATGCCATACTTTTGTTCAATGATTGATTTTAACACATGGTACACTTCGCTGCCCATCCTCAGCGCTTCACAGAAAGAATCAGCTTTTGGCACAATCATAAACTCCTGAAAAACCAGCGCATTCCCGGCATGTTTACCCCCATTGATAACGTTAAAGAAAGGCCGGGGGAGGGACATTTTTTTGTCCGGCCTGCATAGCTCATGAATATATTGGTACAACTGCTTGTCCTGCTCACCTGCAGCAGCACGGGCAGAGGCTAAGGAAACGCCTAAGATAGCATTGGCTCCCAGCTTCTGCTTATTTTTAGTGCCGTCTTTTTTAATCATCAGAGAATCAATCTCTTTCTGCCGGCAGCAATCTTTGCCAACCAGCAAAGGAGCAATTTTTGTATTGACATTACTGACAGCTTTTTGTACACCTTTACCCAGGTAACGCTTGTCTTTATCTCTTAACTCCAGAGCTTCGTATTTTCCTGTAGATGCTCCGCTGGGCACGGATGCAGTATATTTATTGCTGCCTATAAAGACATCTACTTCAACTGTCGGGTTTCCTCTACTATCTAGGATTTCCCTCGCTTTGATTTTGGTTATGGCTGGCATTTAAGCTCCATGGTTATTGTTGACATTTAAACTTCATAGTTATTGTTGGCATTTAAACCCTATTATCCCCATTTTAAAATCTTTTCCAGATCACCCAAATCAAACAGATATAAATTTTTTTCTTTTAGTTTTTTGGCTTTAAAAGATCTGGCGAAAATGCAGTAATATTCTTTCCTGCGGGTATTATTCCAGACCACGCTTCTTGCCTTTTCCTTAAGTTCTTTTAATAATTTCTCAGCATCCGCCTTTTCTTCCCACTTACATTCTCCAAATAAAATTTTTTTGCTCTTCTCATTGACTCCACAAAGATCAATCTCGTACTGGTTTTTATTTTTAGATGTGGAATAAAGAGATCCCCACTGCCGGCCGGCTTTTTCCACTTTGAACCCCAATTTTAAAATCTCCGACTTGACTAGGGATAAAATAAATTTTTCAAACTTTCTGCCAACAAAAGAATTAAAATTATTCCCAAAAAAAGACTCTACTTCTTCAAACCGCTCCTGCTCAAGATAACTTTTCTTTTTATCAACAAAGCAAAACCAAAAATCCAGAAAGTTATCAATGACTTCATAGTGGCCTTCTTTTGATTTCTGAGGATCAGCTAAAAGAGGGGTTACTCTTCTCACAAGCTTAAACTCATTCCTGAGAATGTCAAGATATTTACCCACTTCATTGGTTTTGTTTTCAAACATGCTGGCAATTTCATTAAGCTTAGTTTTGCCTTCAGCAATTGAACTCAGCACAGTCATATAAGTCTTGGAATCCCTGCCGAATTCCACTGAAAGAACTACTTTGCCTTCGTCCTGCAGCTGGGCTTCTTTTCCCAAAATAAGTTTCTTAAAATTTTCTTCCGGAGAAGATTTTAAGTCTATCAGCTCGTAATAATAAGGCACACCCTCAAAAACAGCCCAGAACTTAACAAATTTTTCCATGCTCGTATTCAGCGCCAAAAAGAGATCTTTTACAGGCAGGCGGTCTAAAACAATTTCGGCCGTTCTCCTTCCATAAAGGGGAGAAGCAACATCGTTAAAAACTTTATTCATCAGAGAATAACTTGAGCCGGCAACAGCTATCTTGTAAAATTCTTTCCTGGCTTTTCTTTCGTCAATGACTTTTTGAATCTCGCCATAAACGGATTTGTCCACGTTCAAAAAATTCTGGAATTCGTCTAAAATAACAATTTTCTTTTGCTCAAGCAGATAAGCCAGCAGGTCTTTAAAATTCTTAAATTTTGGAAAACTGTGCTCAGTACAGATATTCTCCATAACCCACCCCAGAGATTTATTCGGCCAAATAAAGAGATATACCCCTTTGGGAAGAAATTTCCTCAGAAAAGTCGTTTTGCCTATTCTTCTTCGGCCTTTAACAACTATAAAAAAATTGTCTTTCTTCAGTTTAGTTATTAAGTCTGCTTCTCTTTTTCTGTTTAAAAAAATTATGTTTTCCATACATTATGTTTCTCATACATATTTATAAACTTTACGGTTAATTTTTGCGCCGCCTTGGACCTTAGACGTTTCGTGTACTTATGCATATTTCATATGCAATTTTTACATACAGATATTTAATCAGTACCAGCGCAGCAGCGGAAGCCGATGGAGTAATCTGTGTACGAAGTACCATGTGCAGTAGTTTGGTAAGTACATCCTTTATTTGTTTCCCCTTCAGTTAATTGATAATACCCTCCCCTGAAAGTGCCTTGCGGATCCGCAGTCCATTCGGCTACATTCCCAACCAGGTCATAAACTCCTTCCGCAGTTTTGCAGCCTGACATCTCTCCCGTTTTAGTCAAGGTTCCAGATTGCTGGTTAATAGCCGGATGCTGCATGCAAGGGCGGACATTCCATCGACTACTGCAAGCAGTTCCTGCAAATAGTTGTGGATAATCCTGTGTAATCCTTTTTACTGCATGCTCTTCAGGAGTGTAACCCTCATCATTGCACTGTTCTTTTAATAATTCATTTCCATAAGGATAAATCAACTTATCTGAACCTTGGCAGGCTCTTAACCATTCCTCACCAGTGCAAAGCCTCTTGCCAGCATTTGCGCAAGCTTTCTCGGCATTAATCTGATTTATATCATTCTGCGGGATTGCTCCCCGAACGGAAACAGCTTTTAACTGCCCAATATTGCCATGATAAGTGGGATCACAATAAGGGGACCAAGGTTTCCCGCTGCTGATATCAATGAGGGAAGCTTCATATTGGTCGATGCAGAAATTATCTATTTTAACCATTCCGCTTTTGCATCCATTTTCACCGCGAGCTTCGCTTAATCCGGAATTGGGATTCTGAACTTCTCCGATACATTTCCAGCCTTCGCCAGATACCTGATAACTTGAGTGAGCAAACCCGGTAACTGCTGGTATTGGTGTGGTTGGCGCAACCATTGTTGGCGTTTCTCCCGCAACCGCGCCTTGTCCAAATATACTCTGCAGCTCAAGATTATAGCCTCTTTTACGTGCAGGAGTTACATATTCTGCTTTGGTAATTTCACCATTATTATCTTTATCCAAATGTCTATTTTTTTCATACGCGTCCGAAGACTTTTTGTATAAAACAGTATCGTCAGGTTTTCCAATGCCTACAGCCGGCGCAAAAACAGCCATAGCCAGATCACCAAAATCTTTTGGGCCCATTTGGGTATATTCTTTCTCTTGCATCTCAAAATATTTCTTAACATAATCTAACTGCTGAAACTGGCTCATTTTACATAATTTCTCTGTTGTCGTATCTAATGCGCTTGCAGCTGCATCTGTAAATTGAATTAAACCAGTAGCAGACGTTCCCTGAGCTTTTTCACAGGGATTAAAAGAGCCTCCTGTTTCAAAATTCATTATACTCATTAAGTACAGGGGATTAGTTTTCAATTGTTTAGAAACCTGCTCTACTTTATTGAGAAAGGCAGAGTCATACTTCCCTTCGGCCAGCTCTTTCCTGATCTTCTCATCAGCAATATTTTGGGCTGTAATGCCCTGAGCAGATGTTTCACCCGTTACTATCCTGCCCCAGACTCTTTCAAAAACATTCCATTTCCCTGCAAGCGTATCCCAGATATCCCTTGTTCCCCTGACTGCAAAGCCGAGAACAGTTCCCCAGACTTCGTCAATTTCCCGGCATCTCTGCTGGCTCTTACAGCTGATTACTTCCTTAGCAGGCTGCTCTGTTTTTACCCCCGCTTGACTCAAAGAAGCAGCCTGTGACGAGCCTTTTACTGGTTTGCTTTCGCTTGCAGCAGAAGGCTGGGCGGCTGTAACTGCTCCCGGCGGCTTAACAATGCCAGAAACCTGTGGCTCCTCTCCTCGCGTAATCCAATAATAAACTGCTTCTCCCCATTTTTCAGCTATTTGTATCCCTATCCCCCCATACTGATCGTAGTGCAGCTTGCATGTATTTATTGAAGAGCAATCGCTGGCACAAAAACGGCGGTTGTCATCGTTCGGACAAAAATCATGATTGGTATATTTTAAAGAATCAAAAATCTTACAATAACCACCAGTGCCTTCATTTGAAGAACTTACAGCACTGACTACAGCTTCAGGATTTTCATTAACTTCGGCAAGAATGGTATAAAAATCTTCAAACACTTCTTCATTCTTTACAGGATTCTTTATATCGCCATAAGGACCCCAGGGCGGGCCTATCCAGTAGCAGGGCTTGCCTGTTTTTTTTATCTCGCTGATTAAAGCCTGGGCTTGGTCCGGATCTCTGGGAAAAGTAATAAAATTACCGCCCAAAGAAACAATGACTATATCTGACTGATGAGATGAAATTAAGGTGCTTATCGGCTGAGTAGAATATTCCTGCTGTACTTCATTCCTCGTTGAACCCAATTCTTTTCGACAGTTAAACCCTCCCTGAGCATAACTACTTGCCTTGGCCCCTACGCAGCCATAAGAATTAACATCGTGTCCACTATCATTTAACAGGTTATACAATTTCTCCCCGTAAGGCCCGGCAAGATGGGAATCGCCAATTATCAAAATTTTGGAAGAAGTTGTAAGCTGTGCGGATGCAGAAAAAACAAATAAAAAGAAAACTAACAAAAAGAACAAGGAACATAACAACAATGACTTTTTCATTTTTTGTTTTTATTTTTTTTCTCAGTATTTTTTTAGTATTTTCTTAATACTCCTCAACTTAATTTT